>CAZVFT010000005.1:4439-50525 GCA_964626495.1 uncultured bacterium | reverse complement strand
GCTCGGATTAAACTCAAAAGACTTTATCCGTCAATTGTGACTTAACATGACACTAATATAGTTAATCAAGAAGGAGAATAATATGGTTGACGAAGATATTATTGAAGAGAAAGTTGATAAACAAAAGCAGTTGTTAATGCAAAAAGTTGATAAAATGCTGGAGGGAATTGGACCCAATTATAGCGATGCTCTCTTGGAAGAACTAATTGTTCGACTTGATAAAACAGTAGCCCATTTCCATGAAGAAGTCACAGGGCTTTTAACAGCCCTAAAGGAGAAGTCACAGGAGCAGGAGAAAAAATTAAAAGAACTGTGGGACACAGAAAGTCCTCTTGAAGGTACTGCAAGGTCAGCTGAAAGACCAAAGTCAGCAGCAGAGACAGAGATGAGTGAATGGGAACGTCGAATTGAAGAGAAATATTCAACCGGTGTAACACCCAAAAAAGCTGCAGAAGAAAAAATCACCGAGGAACAAAAATCTAAAAAACGCGGTTTCTTCAGGAGAAAGAAAAAATAAATACGTTGTACCCAAAGAGGGTTTGATATCACCCTGTTTGAGCTAACATTAAATTATACTTTCAAATTGAAAAATCTTTTTTACAACTCTAAATTTCCATCACAAATTTGAGTAAATAATTAACCTTACTTGAAACTGACGACATTTTAACAATTGGGGCCGTAGCTCAGATGGGAGAGCGTCGCGTTCGCAATGCGAAGGTCAGGAGTTCGATCCTCCTCGGCTCCACAAAACATGATCAGATAAATTTTGCTTTTTGAAATAGAAAACTTGAGATCTGCTGCTGAAATACTGAAAATCTTCAAGAATCCAATTTTCCATTTATACATTTTTTGGTCGTGCTAGGTGGGGAGCCAGCGGTGCCCTGTAACCTGCAATCCGCTACAGCAGGACTGATACCACAGAGCGGGGTTTTTGGGGTGGTTTCATAACAGTAAGTAGTGATGAATCTTCAGTCCATCGCAATAGAAACCTGATGAACCCCGTCAGGCCCGGGAGGGAGCAGCGGTAATCAGGATATTCTGTGTGCCGATGGGGTGCTGGAGAGGAGCCAGCTGCTGTTGTGACAATCATACCAGAGGCTTCAATTTGTGGCGCACGACCAATCTTAAATTAATTCAACAGCGTGATCCGTCACCCCACTATCGGCGGGGTGAGCAGATTTTGGTGTCCAAATGCCACGCTACACGATTACACCACGGTGGGAGATCGCCAACGGGAAACACAGGCTTATAAATAGAAAAACTATACTAATTTTTTTACTGAATATCATCAAGCATTTTTAATTATTGGTTTTTGCATAAATCTATATTAACCTAAATTAGAGGATAAAGATGGAATACCAAGTATTAGCAAGGAAATACCGACCTGAACGATTCCAGGAAGTAGTAGGTCAGGATCACATTAGTGAAACTCTTCTCAAAGCTTTCTCACAAGAACGAATTGCTCATGCTTATCTATTTTCAGGTCCAAGGGGTGTTGGCAAGACAACCACAGCTCGCATACTCGCTAAAGCCCTGAATTGTATTAATAACGACGATGGAAATCCCTGTAATGAATGCCAGAACTGTGAAGAGATTACTACTTCAAGGAGTATGGATGTGCTTGAAATTGATGGTGCATCCAACCGGGGTATTGATGAAATTCGAAATTTACGTGAACTTGTAAAATATACTCCAATACATTCCAAATGTAAAATTTTTATCATCGATGAAGTACATATGCTCACCACTCCTGCATTCAATGCCCTGCTAAAAACTCTTGAGGAACCTCCTCCCCATGTCAAGTTTGTTTTTGCCACAACTGAACCCAATAAAGTGCTACCCACCATCCTCTCCAGGTGCCAGAGACACGATTTTCATCGTCTATCTCTTGAAGATATTATGACGGTAATTGAAGAGGTTCTAAAAAAAGAAAATATCAGTATCGATGAGCAAACCAAACGTGTGGTCGCTGAGATGGGTGATGGAGGGATGCGGGATGCACTAAGCCTTTTGGATCAGATAATTGCATTTTGCGGAAATAATATAACCTTTGATAAAGCATCTCAAATTTTGGGGATTATTCCCAGTTCTCTCTATTTTGAAATAATGTCATCCATAAAAGAAAAAAATCGAAAACAAATGCTGGAGACACTTCAACAAGTGTATTCACAGGGATATAACCTTACAGGGTTTGTTAATGGGTTGAACCAACATCTGTTGAATTTATTGATTGGTTCTGTTGAGTCCGGTGATGAATTGCTTGTAGCCACTGAAGAAATTCGTCAACGTTATTTAGAAGAAAGTAACGTTTGGAATCCAAAGGACCTTTTAAGGTACATCGATCTTATGACTGACCTTGAAACTAAATTGAAGATTGTCCAACAACCAAAGATATATACTGAAGCTGTACTATTAAAGATGCTGGAAATGGATTCATCTATATCAATCTCCGATCTTCTTTCGAAACTATCTGAGAGAGGAGTATCATCGAACAGAACCAAACCAACCGAAAGTAAAACGTATCCTTTATTCAATATGGCTGATAGCGACAAACAAAAGGATTCCAGCTCAAAACCTGTGTCTGTGAAAGACAGCTCATCTCCTAAGAAACAATCAAACATTATTGACAAGAAAAAGAAAAGCAAAGAATTAAAAACCAAGATTAACGTTGAGGAAAAAGACAATCTTACAGAAATCAAATCAAGATGGGGAGATATTGTTGAGAAAGTGTCTGAGAACGGTACTTCTGTGGGACTTTTTCTAAGCTATGGGGAACTTGTAGATTTGCGGGGAAAACGATTGACAATTTCATTTCCATCAGAGTACCGTTTTCAGATGGATTCTGTCAAAAAGAAATCTTCAGCAATTGAAGAGGCTATAAAAAAAACAGTTGATAGAACAGTAAAAATCAATTTTATTATTGAGCAAAAGAAAAGCACTAAAGCATCTGTTTCTCAGAACGACGATAGTCCAGTCACAAAACGTGTTTTAGAACTTTTCGGCGGGAAGATAATAGAATAAAATAATTTGATTTCGTAAAATTAGTGTATAATATTTATAATTGAAGGAGAGATTATGTACAGCAAAGGAAACCTGTCAAACATATTAAAACAGGCGAAGCAGATGCAGAAAAAGTTGGAAGCAGCCCAGGAAGAATTAGAGAAGCTGGAAGTTGAAGGACAAGCAGGCGGAGGTATGGTTGTTGTGAAAGCAAACGGAAAACAGGAGTTGATATCGATTAAGATTGATCCTGAAATTCTTGATGAAGACATAGAAATGATTGAAGATTTGATTTTAGCAGCCGTCAATCAGGCTATGGCTAAGGCAAGTGAGGAATCTCAAAATAAATTAGGTGCCATTTCAGGCGGAGTGTTGGGAGATTTAAAAATCCCCGGAGTGTAACCAATGAAGGCTTTACCCAACTCATTAAATCGCTTGATTGATGGATTGTCTGCATTTCCGGGAATCGGGAAAAAAACTGCCCAGCGTATGGCGTTTTTCCTGTTAAAGGAAGATAGGAATATAGCTGTAAACCTTGCAAAATCTATTCTCGATATCAAGGATCAAATCCATACCTGTCCCATTTGCCACAACATTTCAGAAACTGCTCCATGTGGTATCTGTTCTGATACGAAAAGGGATGATCATCTCCTCTGTGTTGTTGAAGATACTGAAGACCTGTTGGCGTTTGAAAGAACGAATGAATATCACGGCAAATATCACGTTCTTGGAGGTGTTCTATCTCCTCTGGATGGGATTGGACCTGATGAATTAAATGTAGATTCCCTCCTATCCCGGGTAAATGAGACTACTGAAGTAATCATTGCTACAAACCCCAATACAGAGGGTGATACAACTGCCCTTTATCTGGCGAAAATATTAAATCCGTTAGGGAAAAAGGTTACAAGGTTGGCTCAAGGGATTCCTGTCGGAGGCGATCTGGAATATGCAGATGAGGCTACACTTGTCAGCGCTTTAGCTGGGAGAAAAACTATACAGTCATGATACCTAATATTTTAACAATTGGTAGAATCCTACTAACACCATTATTTATCATCTGCCTTTTTCACGAAGCAATCTGGGCAAGACCAATGGCACTACTCATCTTCATTGTGGCTTCCATCACCGATGCTTGGGATGGGTATATTGCCAGAAAGAAAGGTCTTGTTACTAAAACAGGGAAATTTCTTGATCCGCTTGCTGACAAGATCCTTATCTCCTCTGCATTCATTTCATTTGCCATTATGGGTAAGATACCATACTGGATGGTCGTTCTTATTATCTTCCGTGACTTGTTTGTAACTGGCATACGGATGTTATTTTTAAGTCGCGGATTGAGTATGATAACAAGTCAGGTTGCTAAAATGAAGACCGTTATTCAGGTAAGTGCTATTATATTCATTCTGACTTACTTTGCGTCAAAAACATTGACTATTATTGATATTAGCACCGTAATTCTGTTCATAGATAATTATAATCTAATTTACCATTTTACATTGTTTGCTACGATTTTCACTGTATTCACAGGTATCTCATATTTATACAGCAATCGAGATACTATTCGTGAATTTCTTACGTCTTCTGATTCAACCCTGTGAATCATTTCCTTTTTTATCTATCTGATTGGATTTCTTCGGTTTTCAGAGTAGGGTATCTTCCTTTAGCGCCGGGAACTTGGGGAAGTCTTGCTGCTTTGTTCGTCTGGTGGTTTCTTCCACCTGACATCAGCAATTTTACGTATGTTCTAATCATTCTAAATCTTTTTCTTATTGGTGTCATCACGTCTTCCATAATTTCATACAAGGTTAAGGAAAACGATCCTTCAAAAATAGTTATCGATGAATGGGTAGGAATGTGGATCGCTTTGATTGCAGTTCCAAAAATTTTCGGATGGATGGCATTAAGTTTTGTTCTATTTAGATTTTTTGATATTACAAAAATTTTCCCTGCTCGTCGCCTGGAAAAAATCAGAGGTGGATGGGGAATCATGCTTGATGACATAGTGGCAGGGATTTATGCTCTACTCATCTTTCAAGGAATCTATTATTGGGTATGAAGGCATCAATCATCACTATTGGAAACGAGTTGTTAGGTGGATTTATCATCGATTCTAATGCCAGCTGGATGAGTCGGAAGTTACTGGATATCGGGATCAGAACGTCCTTAAAAATAACAGTAGGTGATGATAAGAAGGAAATCCTTAAAGGACTCAATATAGCGAGCAAATCAACCGATTTGATCTTTTGTACTGGCGGATTGGGCCCTACCATTGACGATGTAACATTAGAAACTTTTTGTGAATTTATAGACGCAAATCTTGAATTTGATGAATCGTATCTTGAGGAATTAAAAGTAAGGTTTGAACGGCGAGGCCGAGAAATGCCAGATTCAAATCGAAACCAGGCATTAATCCCCAATAAGGGCGAAGTAATCACAAATCCCATTGGATCTGCTCGAGGTGTTAAATATAATGAGAACAACAAACAATATTTTGTTCTTCCTGGCGTTCCTACCGAAATGAAGGAAATGATGGAGTCTCTTATTCTTCCTGAACTTAAGAATAATTATAAAAGTGACTTGAAGATTTCAACGATAAGAACCACAGGAATAATGGAATCTGCTTTACATGATAAATTGAGTGATCTTATTTCTGATTTAAAAGATGTGGAAATTGCATTTATACCTGGATTTATGGGGGTCGATGTGAGACTGGTCTCTGAAGATACAAAGAGAATAGAACACCTTTCAGATAAAATATACGATCAAATGGGTAATTACATATATGGTGAGAATTGGGAGTCATTGGAGGAGATCATCGGAAGACAACTTCGAGACTATGGCTTCACAATTGCCACTGCAGAGTCATGCACCGGAGGATTAATGTCTGATAGGATAACGAACATCGCTGGCAGTTCTGATTATTATCTGGGGGGGGTTGTAACATACAGTAATGAGGCAAAAACAATATTATTGGGTGTCAGAAATGAGACACTTATTTCTGTTGGAGCAGTGAGTGAGGAAACAGCAATAGAAATGGCTCAAGGAGTCCGGAAGCTTTTTCAGACAGATATAGGAGTATCCATCACTGGAATTGCAGGTCCCAGTGGTGACACTCCCAGTAAACCCATAGGACTAACGTATATCGGACTCGATTTTTCAGGAAACATTGATGTGCAAAAATACATTTTTTCCACTGACCGTCGTTTCAATAAGGAACTTGCTGCACAGGCAGCGTTAAATCTTGTAAGGATTACTCTCTTATGATAAAAGAAAAACTCATCCGAACATTTTTGGCTGTTGAATTACCGCAACGTGTAAAGGCTACCGTTTTAAATTTACAAACAACCATTCAAGCAAAACCAAGAGTGGTAAAATGGGTAAAGATGGATAACATCCACCTCACACTCCGTTTTATCGGTCCAACACCTGAAAGTGAGGTGCCGAGAATCAGTGCTGAGGTAAAGAAAGCTATAGCACGGCACAATGATTTATCGCTATTTATTTCTGGGACTGGAGTGTTTCCCAAACCTCAACGACCCCGTGTGTTGTGGCTCAGTGCGGATGGCGAGGTACAGAAGTTGAAAGATCTGGTAAGTGACATAAACAGCGAGCTTGAAAAATTAGGATTTCCTTCTGAGAAACGGGAATACTCCCCACATATTACTATCGGTAGAATTCGCTACCCACAAAAGATTACTCCCGATGTCACAAATTTCTTAAATTCAGAGTACGATCCAATAGAAGTTAAAATACAATCAGTAAAGTTTTTTCAAAGTGATTTAGCCCCGGGCGGACCTATTTATTCAATATTAGGTGTCTATCAACTAACACCAAAACCTACGGAGGAAAATTGATGGCAAAAGAGGAAGAGAAAAAATTAAAGGCTTTGGAATTGGCGGTAAATCAGATCGACCGTCAGTTCGGGAAAGGATCAATTATGCGCCTTGGTGAAGAGGGCCAAGTGGCGAGTTTCGATGTAATTTCGACTGGATCCATTTCCCTGGATGCAGCCTTAGGAATTGGCGGAGTCCCAAGAGGACGGATCGTAGAAATCTACGGTCCAGAGATGACAGGAAAAACCACCCTTGCATTACATATTTTAGCTGAAGCTCAGAAGCAGGGCGGTTATGCTGTATTCATTGACGCTGAACATGCGATGGATCCAACATACGCAAGCAAACTTGGGGTAAACATCAAGGATCTACTTATATCGCAGCCAGATACGGGAGAACAAGCGCTGGAGATCTGTGAAACACTTGTTAGAAGCGGAGCTGTTGATATTGTGATTATTGATTCAGTGGCAGCGTTAGTCCCAAGAGCAGAACTTGAAGGTGAAATGGGAGACAGTCATGTCGGTCTTCAGGCAAGGTTGATGTCCCAGGCACTTAGAAAATTGACAGGGACCGTAAGTAAATCTAAAACTTGCGTCATCTTTGTCAACCAGATCCGTGAAAAGATTGGAGTTATGTTTGGAAATCCTGAGGTCACTCCCGGAGGTCGTGCTCTCAAATTTTACACTTCAATCCGACTGGAAATTCGGAGATTGGCGGCAATTCAAGAGGAAGGACAATCCATAGGAAACCGGGTAAAAGTGAAAGTGGTAAAGAACAAATGTGCTCCTCCCTTCAGGATGACAGAACTTGATTTGATATATGGCGAGGGCATCTCCTATGAGGGAGATCTTCTTGATCTAGCTGTGACTGCGAATATAGTGAATAAGTCCGGTTCATGGTATTCATACAATGACGAAAAACTTGGTCAGGGACGTGAGAACGTGAAGCAGTTTCTGATAGATAACGAAGCAGTTTTGAATAATCTCGATAGAGACGTGAAATCATTTCTTGGTATGGAAACGGAGGCAGATGACTGAGAAAAATACGGTTACCGAAGTCAGGGTTCCAGTAAAACATCCTGATAGGCGGTGGATCTACATCAATGATGAATATGTCTTCAGTTTGTCTGAAGACATTTTTTTTTCAAACCCTTTTCAGGTTGGAGATATCCTAACGGATAGTGAAATAGAACAGTATCAAAAATTAGATAAACTTTATAGAATCAAGGAGGCAGCATTCCGACTATTAGATTATCGCCAACGTAGCCAGCGAGAGATGATGATTCGTCTGAGAAAAAAGGGGTGGACTCAAGAAGAAATTACACCCGTTATTGAAGAATTGATTGAATTAGGATACCTTAATGATCTTGAATTTGCTCGAGCATTTTCGCATGATAAGGTCAAATTAAGAAATGTTGGCCCCATCGCTCTTAGACACGAATTATTTAAAACAGGAGTAGATAAAGAAATTATTGACAAAGTCGTTGATGAAATCTATGAGCAGTTCCCGGTAGATTCCCTTGTGCAATCGATTTTAAACAAAAAGCGTATTGATTTTGCGAAAAAGCTTGATAAAAAAGAAAAGAAAAAGCTGGTGGATTTGCTGCGACGCAAGGGGTTCAACTGGACAGATATCGAACCATTTATTTCGGAATTGGTATAATATCTTTCAAACTTAAAATAAAAAAAGGCGACATAACATCGCCTTTCCAAACAATATCTGCTATAATCAGGAGTTACTTATTCAACCACGGGATTATATCCAAGGAAATACCTCGTTCAATACCCAAAAAAATGACAGTACTCCACTTCGTTTCATGGTTTTTAAATTCATAATTTTCGATGAACTCTCTCTCAAAATAGAGGGACAATCGATATCCTTTATACTTATATCTGCAATCAAGCCGATACTCAAATTTCGTCTCAGGCCAGAGAGGGTGAGCAACGACCCCGTGGCGTTCATAATTAAAGGCTGGGATAATAGCAAACTTATCCCCGAGATAACCAATATAAACAGTCATATCATCTGAATCTGGACCACTGTGTGCACCAAAGTATCGACCATCATAACTGCTATAATCAAATTGATAGCGTCCATACCATAGTGGCATCTTGCGAGCAAACCAGAATCTTGCCTTAATCAAATTGGTGTACTCAAATCCCATTACTAAGTTATCATTTTTAAAAAGTCCATACTTGCGAAATCCAATTAAACTCGCTGCTGCATGGTCAGGGTTCCCCCGAAAATCGTACCAATCCCATCTGGCATCGTTTTGACCATACTCAAGATAAATTTTAAGTCCAGACTTCGGGAAAGTAAAATTCACATAACCAGCCAAAGTTTGATCCCATTCCTCCCCGGAACTTGATGGATCATTAGGATCTTTGACTAATTTTTCTTTCACTAATAACTTAAACGGCAGTAGCAGCGCTTCTTTCAGGGATATCGTTTCCTCAGTTAAAATTCCTCCAGATAAAAACAACCTACTAAAACCAATTGTAATGACAGGTTCTGAATGATAGGTAGCAGAAAAAACAATGGCTGTGAAGTATGGTTGTCCCGCATTCTTTTCCTTATTCAGTTCTGCGAAGAAGTATCGAGCATTAACACTGAAATTCTTTATGTAAAAATCCCTGAGTGTCCCCATCATAACATGGGGAAATCCCGTAGTATTATTTGTCATGATAAGACTGCTATGAAATCCAGGACCCCACCACAGATTGGTATTGGAAAATCCAATTCCCACATATCGGTAATGGAGAAAAAGCTGGGTTTCCCGAAATCCCACATCCTTATAGGGAACTTCACTGTGCGCTCGCATATCGTTCAATCGGGAAAATTTCCAAACTGTGGAATCCGTCATTGCTGTTGACGGGCGTTTTTTACTCAATTCTGAGGACATGAATCGAACGGGTTCATTGTAATCTTGGTTCTGATTGTAGAAGATAAACGGTTCGATGCTGAATGCAACAAATCGATTAGTATACGATACATTCATTGAAGAAAACATGGAGAGTCCTTTTCCGACCCAGAGATTAGATGTGTTTTCCAGATTGGGCGCACTATTATTGACAAACAGGTTACTACGCCACCGCATATACCATGTGTTATTCGACTGCGTATATAGATTAAAATTGGGACGAATCAACGTTGGTTCTGTAATACCGGCTTGGAAATGAAGTTTCTCGTAATTCAATAGATACATAGGATCAGCTTCAACATACACCTGTCCTACTAACAGAATATGGAAAATACTTATAAGCGTAATATTTCTAATGAACATCAATTTAGAGCAGAATAAAATACATCAGGTAATCCAGATCAATGAACTTCATCCGTCCGAAATATTGCTGGAATTGTTTTAATAATAATTATAAGGTCTAATATTATTGACTGAGTTTCAATATATTCCATATCAAGTCTTACTCGCTCATCATAGGATAAATTTGAACGGCCACTGATTTGCCATAATCCCGTTAAACCGGGTTTTACCAATGTATATGCTTTATAAGCATCTCTGTATTTTACTATTTCTTTTTCGACTATTGGTCTTGGTCCAACCAAACTCATCTCACCTATTAGGATATTCCATAACTGGGGCAATTCATCAAGACTGCTTTTACGCAATATTTTCCCAAAGAAATTAACCCTGGGATCATTCTTTAATTTATGGTTTTTCTCCCATTCAGCACAATACTCAGGATGCTCAACTAAATATTTTTCTAACAATACATCTGCATTGTCAACCATTGATCGAAATTTCCACGCTCCAAATAGCTGTCCTCCCTTACCCAATCTTGTTTGTTTATAAAACATTGGTCCTTTTGAAAACAATTTTATTAGAATACCAATCATTAGAAATATGGGCGTCAAAGAAACCAACCCGATGCTCGAACCAATAATATCTACTATTCGTTTTAGTATGAAGTGTATCTTCCCCTTCTTAATCATAGGCGTGTTATGTGATTTCATTTCTATTATATTTGGTCTGTTTTTTATAACATAACGAATTTGACTTTCCATAGAATATTCCCGATTAAATCAATCGCTCCTGTGTAATAGTATAGCTATTTTGTACGAATTTATTCCATTTTTGTTGAATAAATTCACCCATTTCAGTTTTATATCGTTCTTTATTAAAACGCTTCACATAACTGCAAATTTGTTCATCACTAAATACCGCCTCAAAAGACTCAAACCAATCGATAGCTTCAGATAAACCTTCAATTGATTTATTTCTAAACCAAATCCCAGTATTTTCAGATGTGGGTATATCTCCCGTAAAAACTCCATTTATAGTCTCTAAAGCACCGCCTCTACCATAAGCAATAACGGGTGTCCCAGATGCTTGTGCTTCTACAGGCACAATTCCAAAATCTTCCTCGCACGGGAAAATAAGTGCTCGAGCTTTTGACAGCAAATCAATTATTTTCTCGCGGCTGCAATCACCCATAACTTTTACACTATCACCTGCAAGTTTTTTAACGGCTGACAACCGTTCACCAGAGCCTACAACAATAAGTTTTTTCTTTAACTTGTTGAATGTCTCAACTGCTAACTCAGCACCCTTGTACGGTGTTAATTGACCCAGAAAAAGATAATAGTCACTTTTCTTAACACCCTTTTTGAATTGATCAATGTCAACGGGGGGTGGAATAACCACACTGCTTCGTCTGTAATATTTTTTTATCCTATTTGCAGTGTGTCTTGAATTAGATACAAAATAGTCTACTCGCTGAGATGCGCTGAAATCCCAATTTCTGATGTAATTCATTACAATTGGCATCAACTTACGTTTGATATAACCCAATCCGGCACTATTTAAATATTCGTGATACATATCCCAAGCATAGCGGATTGGTGAATGACAGTACGAAATATGAAGTGTGTCTGGCCGTGTGATAACACCTTTCACCACACTTGCATCACTAGAAATAACGATATCATATTCTCGTAGATCAAATTGCTCAACTGCTATGGGCATTAACGGCAAATAAATTCGATATTTTTTTTCTCCAAATGGCATATTTTGAATAAACGATGTTGTAATTTTATGCTCTTTAATCGTTTCTGTTATTTCGCTTTTAGTCATTACCAGTGTAAAAATATCGGAATCAGGAAACATTTCACACATCGCTTCCAAAACTCGTTCACCACCTCTCATCTTAGGTAACCAATGATGCACAAGCGCTACTTTCATTCGATTATGCCTCTTCTTTGGTATGAATATAGAACTGAACGGTAATTTGTTCTGTGTTCTTCATCACGCAAATTAAAGTATGCCAAGAATGGTATTTTCAAACAATGATACATATTTGTCATGACTAAATTTAGCTTTAATTGTCTCTGATAATTGCTCACCAAGCGACGTATATTTCTCATAATTTCTAATAACATCAATTATTTTCTTGGTAATAGAATTATAATCTTTAATGTCAAAAAGAAAACCAGTCTTCCCATCTATAAGCATTTCATTTGTACCGCCCAAGTTAGATGCAAACACCACCTTTTTCCTCAATCCTGCTTCCAATATTGTTGTAGGAAAAGGATCCGGAGCGGTGGATGTATGTATCAATATGTCAATATTATTATAAAATCTGTCAATCCCCCTTATATGCCCAAGAAAGTGGAAGAACGACTTATATTTATCAACTTTTTCTTTAACTACGCTTTCATATTCTACATTTTCATATATTGCACCTCCAGCGATTATAAACTGTATCTTTCTATCAATATCAGAATTGATAAGTCCTATTGCTAACTCTATAAATTC
Source organism: uncultured bacterium (assembly GCA_964626495.1). Lineage (GTDB taxonomy): Bacteria > Fidelibacterota > Marinisomatia > Marinisomatales > CAZVFT01 > JACNLN01. The sequence continues at coordinate 37,919 of CAZVFT010000005.1, read as the reverse complement.
TTCAATTCCTTTCCATGGTGTGAATCTTCCTATCCATCCAATATGAATTGTTTCCCTGTTTCTATTATTGGCAACCTGTGGAAGTTGAGTAGTGTTAAGTCCATTATTTATTACAGATACCTTATGTAATGGAAAATTGTATTTAATAAATGATGTCTTTACAGCTCTCGAAACGACCGATATTATTTTAACTTTTATTGAAGCAAGCTTTAGTAAAATAATATTAACTAAAGAAAATTTGTTTGCTGGATATTCGGTTTGTAAAATATCATGGAATCTCCAGATAACTTTGATTTTCATAAAAAAAGCAATAAAACCCATTAACAAATGCGACTTAAATGTGTTCGTTACAATAATATGGTTCTTTGTGTCTTTAATGTATCTAATTAACAATATTAGTATATAGATTAAATTGGGTACAGAAGATAGCAATTGTATAATATTTATTCTTTCCCTGCGAATATGGGCATATGATTTAATGTTTCCACTTAGAATATCTACAGGGATTTTGTGTTTATTTAGTTCCGTATAAAACTGACCATCTTCATTCAATAAAACTGTGGGAGAGATATGGCCTAAATCCGCTTTTAAGAATTCAAGTAACACTCTTTCACCCCCTCCCATTTGAGCGCCAAAATTATAAAACAAAATTGTTTTCTTCATTCTATCCAATCTCTTTACTTCCAAAATAAAACTGTATTTCTAGAAAGGTCTTTCTTTCTTTTCTTCAGTGTTGAAAAATCAAACTGTTTCACATAACTCTCCACTTCAGTTATTCCCTGCTTTTTTGCAGATTTCATCAGTTTTTGAGATGCAGATACTCCCCACGAAAAATATCCGGGTTTTCCAGAATCTTTATGTACAACTGTAATTAGAGCGCCGTCTTTTGTAATATCTATTTTACCCGGATCAAAATCCGTTAGAATTTGTGAAAGCCATTCTGTTGCTTTCAGCGCAGGTTTTGGATGCATATTTTTTTCTATCAAACCAAAATATTTGACGCGATTTTTCCCTCGAAGGTCTTTCTGGGAAGTTCTTGGATTGTAATCAGTCTTATCCTTTAAATTAAAAATAAAAAATTGTTCTCCTCCATCTATCCAATGAACCAGCGCTGTTTGCAAAATTTGATTTGCTTGGAAATCATAACTATATCTTTTAATTGTATTGGATTCTATTGATGGGACACCAAATTCTGTAATCCACAATTCTTTTTCCTCCTCAGAATACTTTGAAATTAGATCTCTTAACTCCCCATTAAATTGCAATAAATCAGTACCTCCATAAGGATATGGGTGATATGCTATTCCATCAACAAAATCTATTATTTTGAGTTCAAATAGCCCTTCCCACAATCCAAACGGGTCTGCTTTTTCCCCCGTAACAAGCCCACCTAACAACACAGTGGATTCCGGTTGGTTTTCCTTGATGATTTTTCCGGCTTCAATTACATATTCTGCAAATGGACCCGGGAGAGCATCTTGAGGCCAATATTTTCCAGCACGCACATTCGGTTCATTCCATATCTCCCAGTGATAGATATAGTCATCATAGCGGGTAACCAGAGAATCAACGAATGTAGTCCATTCCTTGATATATTTCCGAGGAGGATTTGCCCATCGGGGTCCCCCGCCAACCAAAGCCAAAATTCGTATCCCACGTTCTTTTGCAGATGCAACAACCTCATCTGTAATCCGCCAATTCCACTTATCTGGTGAAGGGTGAATATCTTTCCACTTAAATCCTGTTCTAATAAAATTCATATTTGCGGATTTGGTGATATTCATCAATTCTTGATGAATTATAAAAGAATTATCATATTCCTTCTCTCTTGTTAAATGAGAACAAACTCCCAAGAAAGAACCACCAGGCAAACTATCCGTTTCTGATGGTAATGCAATACCTTCACTTTGTAATAAATTAAAAATCGCAACGTAAATAAGATAACTAACATACTTATGTACTTTCATAATAATATTCCTTATTTGTAATTATTCAGCCTGTTTGTTCTAACAGGACGAAGGAATAGGCTTCCCCCTTCGCTAATGCTACGAGAGACAGGAAGGATAAGACTCCTCCTCCGAGGGTCACGAAGGTCACAAAGGACTCCTACGGAGACTCCTTTGGAGAGACCCTTTGGGTCACGGGAGCCCCCTTTGGACAATGAATGAATAAGAGTATTCAACTCCTCTATGATATCTCTTGCCCGTCTGAATGACAAAGTCAGGCAAGCAAATTTAACCAAAATATTATTTGTAGATTTATCCCGAAACTTCGGGGCCAATAATTCGAATGATTGTTGCCATGCCAGTGTTTCTGTGAAGTCCTGATAATCTATCGCCATTTCCCTTAGCCTTCGCATTAGCTTGAATAGTTAACTCTATTTTTAATGTTATCGACATACCCCATAGTACTTCCCTGTAATATTACAAAAGGGACAAAAAACTCAGGAGCAGTAAGTGTTATGTAAATCATTGCAAAACCAAGACACCCAATCAGGGAAACAAATAGAGCATAAATGGCTGGGTCTCCTTTTCGCCACAGTCTAAATAAGCGGTATATTGGGTACATAGTAAAAAATACATAACTTATAAATAATATTATACCCCCTTCAACAGCCATAATTAGAAAAACATTGTGAGGTTGATATGTCCAGATACTTGGTATCTTTGTATCTACAAATGGCCATATCCATCTAGAATTTTTAAAGCCGGTACCCAATATAGGATGTTCCATGAAAGCCAAGATAGCACCTTTATCCATTTCTAATCTAAACTCAAGGTCCGAAGTTTGTACTACTTTCGAAACTTCTACTACTTCAGAGAATCTTAATTGAAGAGTGGTAACTGTTGCTTGAATCACGTCATACTGAGAAACAACAAACCCAATCACACCTATAATAAAGATAATAATAAATACAAACCGCCGCAGTTTGGTAATTAATTTAATTTTTTCCCAAGATTTAGTTAAAATATATCCGATCCAGGAAAGAAAAGCCAACAAGAAAAAGATGGCTATGTTTGCCCTCGAAAATGTTAAGAGAATACAGACTGCCGCTAAAATCAATATAATTCCCTTAAATAACCATAAAAGTTTAATGTTTAAATCTTTCTGATAATATGTGCTTATTACAACAAATGGTGTAAATGCAGTTAACCAGTTACCAACCAAATTAGCAACACCAAGGGTCCCATGCACCCTACTTAACCCTGTGCCAAATCTATCATCAAATCCCATAGTATCAGGAGTTTCCCCAAAATATGTCTTAATGTTCCCAATTTCCGAAAAAGTTATTTGTTGTAAAACGCCAATTGAGGATTCTATAAAGACAGATATTAATGCAAAAATTATCAGCATATTAATAGTAATGGTCTTGCCCCAGACACGTCTGACATAAAAAGCAAAAATCAGACAAAATATATATTGTGTAAATGAAGGCCAATTTTCCCTTAGATTTTCTCCTAACAAAGTAGGGACTGTATAGCTTAAGATTATAATTATAATACTATAGTCCCATATATCGAATTGCCCAATCCTTAAATGTCCTCTAGAAATCCCCTTTAATACTAACCAAGTTAATAGCAAAAATGCGGGAATATTCCAAGTAGATAACTTGAAAACCAATAAATTTGCATTCAATGGAACTAATGTAGCTGTTAAGATTCCTATTATTAAGATTTTTTCTACTGATATCGATTTTAAACGAAACACTTTAATCGTTTAATTTATTAGTGATATACAGCCAATTAATTGAACTGAGTTATTTCTATAATATTTCATCATACTATAATTAAAAAGTCGCTCAAATAAATTTTTCCATAGTTGAATAAAACTCATAAGAATGTTTCTTAAAGTAATTAGCATCGTCAATATTTGTAAAATAATTCTCCCCTGCTCTAATCATTCCTTTAGAGGGTCTGACTGACGAACTTTCAGGTAGTCCTGTTACGCCTAAATTATGCAGTTTTTTTCTAATACCGTGCCAAAGTTTGTTTTTCGGTAACTCAGGTTGTTTTACAATATCTGGTGTGGTCAAATTAATAGTTTTTATAATCTGTTGTGCAGTTGCATCAAAATCAGTATATAGTTTTTCATAAGAAACTATCTCTATATCTTTTTTCCCCATCCAAGACGAAACATGGTACCCCCAGTATGCTACCCTGTTTTCATCAAAATCTTGTTTGTCTCTCACCGAATAGACAATATGATCATTTTCCGTTCTTATAAATGTACTAAAATCAACTCCGGGTTTAAGAAACTTATAAAGAGATACAAGTGTATCTTTACCATCACGATAGATATAAAATTTTTCTGACCTTTGATATATCTCCTTAATCAACTCCTCATATTTATCTCTAGGACTAGGCATATTACACTCTTCCGGTAGCAGATGGCTTTTTACAATCAATGGAGAAAAATCTTTAATAAATATCTTAAAGATACGAAAAACTTTTTCATCTTTTGAAAACAGTGACCCCAGATTCAAATCCACTGGCAATCGCCAATGATTTGGGAATGCTGCATTCTCGACATTCAATCTCAAAACATCAATGAGAAAATGCGTTCCTGAACGCCGATGGGAATTAACTAAAATTACCTTCATATTACAGATTGTGGAGTAAAGAAAATCGAGTTACTTCAGATTAGATGTTTTACGGGTTTCCCCGAGTCCTATGGAAAGTTCAACCAGATATACTTAAATCGTTATTACTGAATAACGTTTATTGAATCTATTAATGCTTGTAAATATTTTTCCGTCCGCCTTATATAAAATTCAATTCTTGGATTGAAATAGCCATATTTATCCCTATTAAATTCTGAATTCGGGTATGTTTTAAGCCGAAATTCATCATCTGATTCAAATTCATAAAATTTTGCCTTGTACCCATAGCTTAAAATACCGTCATCATCATAATATTTGAAGGTGTCGATTGAAACCCAATTATAATTAAGTAAAAATTTATATCTAATTAAATGTCTGTTTTCATCAAATTTCAATATGGTTCTTTTAAACATTAATGAAGTGTCTGTTTCAATTGTATCAATTGAATCTCCTCGAAAATCTACAGTGTACATAACCGTAGTATCAGCGTAATAATGGAGATCATATAATAGATCTACCTTGTAGAAAGAATCCTCAAGCCAGAAGCCCTCAAATTTATCGTCATAGATCAAACTGTCTGATTCACCGCACGAAATTAGAAACCAAAGACAAAAAGCACTAAATAAAATATTTTGAACAATTCTCATTTACTTTAAATACACCAGCTTGTGTGTCTTTTTAATCGATTTAAAATTCCCATAAATAGGGGCAGCCCTTAAAATAGCGATGTAAACCCCCGCACTCACTTCTTCATTTAAATTATTCGTGCCATCCCAATGAACCCAATAGACACCAGGATTCTTGGAATCAATTACCCAAGACTTTACTAGTTGACCAAGGATATTAACAATTTGTAATTCAACGATTGATTCCTCAGAAATTTCATATTTTAACAATGTGTTTGAATTAAATGGGTTTGGATAACCTCCTACAAATTGAACGTGGGCGGACCGAACTTTTCTTACCCCTTCTCGACTATTTAGTTCATCAACTTCAAATTGACTAAATTGGTTTTCATCTGCAAAAATAGTACCTAATGTTGTCCAAGAATCCCCCACATTTAAAGGGCAATTATCGTCCAGGTAATAAATTACCCACCTATCTCGTTTCCCTTCACTATTTTGTTTGTTCTCATTGTAATTGTAGTAGTCACGCAAATCAGACGAACTTCGAATTCCCTCGAGAAGAGCCATCTCCTTCGAAATAATAAGATCAGCAGGCATACTCCGCAAACGCTTAGTTTGATGAGGTTGATGGAGATTAATAACCCGAGCATTAACAGTTACGGTCACTTGATCTATAGACCACAAATACCAAAGCCCCTTGTCGATGTCATTATCCTTTGCATGAAACCCAATTACAACATCCTGATTATTGAAGGAACTTAAATCAATGGTATATGGAGTTTCCCATTCGTTATATTCCCCCGTTTCCGGTTCATTGCTTAAATCAAACAGAACTGTCCACGTATTACCACTGTCGGTTGATGCTTTAACGTAGTAATGATCCCCGTACGATGAGCCCGGATATCCATACGTCCAAAAAGTCAATATTGATGTATCTGCGATCGATATTGTTGGTGTGATTATCCATTCATCCTGTTTATCAAATGCCCACCATACGGTACTTGAATATCTACCAAATGGGGTCGTTCCATCTGTTTTTGACCAATAACCTGGAAAAAGGCTGCTCTTATAAAAACAATTCTGGATATTTGCCCATCCATCTGGAACCCATCTTCCCTCAAATCCCTGCTCCAACTCATACCCAATGCTTTCCCCACCTATTTTATATAATTTTGAAAAAATGAAATTGTCGCTTATCAAAATCTCATCGGGGTAGTTACCGATATGAACTTGATATTCGTAGTAACCTGCGGGAGCCCCTCGAGGAATCCTTTGAACAAGATTTCTTACCAGAGTGTCGCCAGGTTCTAAGGTAATTGTTGTAGGGCCTATGGTGGGTCCATATTGATTCCCATTGGGTAATACTGCCATAAACCAAACATCATAATTTATGGCGTCCTCAAGATCGTTAATAATAGAGACCGTAAAATGAACAGCACCTCCATCATAGGGTATGATCACAGATGTATCTTCAGGGCTAATTGATAGGGTAATTCTCCCGGGGGACTGTGCTCCATCAACCCAATATAATACACAATGTTCATACCAATCATCCCAGTTATTGTATAAGTCCGTTGAATCAATAAAGCCACTATAATCCTCCACAGAATAGGGTCCCGTTATATATGACCTGACAGAATCACGAGCTTCTAACCCCCAAGTAATGAATGTTCTTTGTCCCTCATTTCCCCGCAATTCTATTAGTGTCCCGTCCGAAAAAATATCTCTGGATATAAATTGATTGTTCGTAATAAGCAAGGATAACCAATAAACAGCTTCTGCGGACAATTTTAATTCCAAATATTCATTACAAAGTCCATACCATTGACCATTACCTCGACGCCACACTTCATAATTATCTGGCTTTTCATAGTCCCGAATGAGGTAATCCTTCAAATGAAAAATGATATATTTATCAACACCCTCAATCCAAGCCACAAGCCCTGTTTTGAGCAATACATTAGCTTGTCTGGTGTGAGTACCCTCGTCGTTTCTATTTTTCGTCCATGAGACTAAACCAAATTCCGTTATCCACACTGGTTTTGCAACCCCATTGTGGTAGATCATTAGACTGTCCAAATCATCCAAAGCATCATACAACTCATTACCTCTAAATGGATAAGCATGAAAAGCAACAGCATCACAGAAATCCATCATATTCAATGGGAAAACATCTTCAAAAAAAGTAAAATAATCTCCCTGTGGTCCAGTAGCAATTCCACCATTCATTACAACAGCATTTGGATATTTGGCTTTTATCGTATTGTAGGAAACTTCGAGAAGATCTACATACGCTTGACGTGGTGCATTCTGGGGCCAGTATTTTTCAAGATTCGGCTCATTCCATATTTCCCAGTAGGAAACATCATCTCCATACCTGGTTACCAGTGAATCTAAATAGATCCGCCATTCACTCAGATGGTCGTGTGCTGGATAAGCCCACATAGGTGGAGATAATACGACAAATAATAATTTCACTCCCAAGTTACGAGTAGTGACTACTACTGAATCCATTGTCTCCCAATCCCAAATATCTTCCTCGGGTTGGATATTTTCCCATCGAACACTGGTACGTACAAGATTTACACCAAGATTATTATTAACCATCGTCATTAACGTATCCCGAATACAGAATTCGTTGTCATTAGGAGGATGTGTATTTGTTAGATGAGAAACAACCCCTATAAACCCTGTATTTGAATCCATTGAAAGGCTATAATCTGGTGCAAGTAACAATCCCATACTTACTAGAAAAATTAAAAGCGAACCTCTGCCCAGATTATTCAACTTTTTCCTCGTTTAGTGATAAATGTTTTAAATGCTTTGTATGTTTGCATAAATACATTCCAGGAAGTTATTATCTGATTATCACCATTTTTTTTGTCTGGATAAAATTCTCTGTTTCCAACTGTATAAAATACAAACCCGAACTAACCAGTGTTCCATCTTTGTCTTTACCATTCCACATTACAGAATGTGACCCCGCTTTTCGATAATCATCAAGAATCCTCCTTACTTCTCTCCCATCCAAATCATACACTGCAAGATGCACATGCATCAGCTCCGGTATAGCAAAAGTTATCGTCGTCACAGGATTAAACGGATTCGGGTAGTTCTGATACAACGTATACCCCTGTCCTAACATATTCCAATCCTCACCGTAAGGTTCCTGTGCTCCCATGAATTCAACGGCATAAATGCTCCCATTCTGCTTGCGCACAGGAAATTCTCCGTTGTTAAATTTTGCGGATTCTATCGTTATCAGAATTGTATCCGTTGCTGAAGTCTCTGGAATAAATGACCGTATCCAAAACAAGATGCCTTCTCCTGTTATTCCTCCATCATCTGTCCAGCCGCTTATCCGTAACCGATTCGTATCTGTTACTTCTGTAACCCAAGTACTATCCTAGAGAAGACACGAATTGAAACAATTTACCTCGATAAACTCAAGTTGACCTGAAAATCCACTTATGCTCATTGTAAATCTGTCAATCAAGGAATCCTCAGGAAATTCTACCTGTACCGGAATATCCACCGTATCACCTAAAACTGCTTGTATATACGGAATATGTATCTCTGCAATCCCACGCAGTGTATCCCCAAGGGCAAAACGGATGCTGTCCAGCTTACATCGCAACATATCACGAACATCATCATAGGAAGGATTAAAATATAAATTCAACTCTTCTAAAGGATCAGAACGAAGATCGTAAAGCTCCTCGATTTCATTTGTTTTTGGATAAACAGAGTATTTATAATTTGAATTACGAATCATCCTCATTGGTGGATGAGGATTATCTGGCGGTGAATTAGGCCAATATTCATATAAAAAATTATCTCGAGTTTTCAACCCTAAAATCAGATCTTGAAGAGGAATTCCCTGCATTTCTTCTGGAACTGTAATACCTGCGGCTCTCAAAATCGTTGGAGCAAAATCAATGTTAAGAATAGAGTTCTCAGTGAGCTCAACCCCTGAAGCAAATCCATTAGGAAAGCGTATAAAAAACGGGACTCGTATTGATTCCTCATAAATATAATTTTTTTCCCAGAGATTATGTTCTCCCAACAAAAACCCATGATCGCTAGCAAAAATAATCAACGTTTCATCTAATATATCCAATTGATCAAGAGTGGATAAAAGAGTATCAACGCTTTCTTCAACTCCCGCTAACGTCTCGTAATAATTTCTAATGTAATATATTAACCAATACGCATGAAGACTATCCATTTCCTGAATAAATGTTGGTTTTGTTGATAAATCCTCACCCCACGTTGAGGGTAAGGGCATTATTGTGGAATCATACATCCCCTTAAAATGGTCCTGTGGAATTACAGGTTTATGAACAGCGAAATGAGAAACTAATAAGAAAAATGATGTGTCAGCATTTTCATAGATAAAATCAACGGCATAATCAGTTATTATATCTGTTATATGTCCTTCTAACACAACGATTTGCCCATTAATATTCATCCGCGGGTTATTATATAATGTGGAATTAAGTGCTACCCACCGATTAAACCCTGGTTTGGGTACTTGATTACCATCTGTAGTATGGTCTTTACCAATCATTCCCGTTTCATATCCATTCTCTTGTAACAACATTGGAAATGTTACAAATACATCGTAATTCAAATTGATTCTATTCGCCGTCACTCCATGAATGTGAGGGTACAGCCCTGTTAGAATCGTACTGCGACTTGGCATACAAATTGAGGTTACAGCAAATGAATTAGAAAATTTAACTCCTTCATTCGCAATCCTGTCAATACTTGGGCTCTCAAAAAATGGGTGACCAGTAGCACTCAAAGCATCATACCGTAAATCATCCACAAGAATCATCAGAATATTTGGTCGGCTATTTTGTGCAATAGAAATGCTGCAAATCCATAAAGAAACAAAAAGTTGAATTATATTCTTTACACCACTATACATCGATTAAACTTATGTATTCAAATAAATTTAACGGGTTTTTCTTTTTGGGGGTAATGAATCCTAAAAGATGTAGCATATGTTGGTCTGTTGGCTCAATTTCCAATGTTTTATCTGTTGCTTGTTTAGCTTCATCCAATTGGTCCATATTGGACAATATGGTAGCGCGGGTGGATGGAATGTATGCAAGATTTGGATTCAGTTTTTCTGCATTTGTAAGTGCCAATAGTGCTTTTTCCAGCTGGTTCAAATCTCTATAAACTAACCCAAGATTATACCGCGCACGTACAAAAATTGGTTTAAGATCTGTCGCAAATTCAAAATATTCTTCTATTGGTTTACAATGAATCGATCCTGCATAATCTGAAACAATATCTTTTGAGTTTTTGTCACAAGAAATAAGAAACAGTAATAGAAATAAAATAGTGTAGAATAAAGAAAAATTGTGTTTCGTATGAGTCATCCGGTAACCCAGATCACTTATCGATTTCTGTCGAAAATACCTCGTTTATTTTTATGGAATTCATTTTCTTTACACCTTCCATCGCTTTTTCAAAAGCTTTGCTTTCTTCCTCGGAGAGGTGATTTTCCCAGTCACCGGAAATACCCCGACGAAAAAAACTGTTTTTATCCTCATCACCTCTGTTTCTACCACCAGACATCCGCTCAAAACTAAAGAGCCGATATGCTTCCTCAACAATATTACTGTGAATTTTACATCCCGCATTCTCAAACACCCCGCTTAAATAGGAAACACCTTCACCAAGAATTCTATCGTAACTTAATACCGCTTGAGCGTACGGTGTCCAATTTTTAATATGTCTTTCCCATTTGGTAAGAAACCATTTAATTTGAGCTTCCTGACCTAACATTCCAAGCAAAATGAATCGAAAACGTCCTTTCCAACCAGCCAATCGAGTCTTCATAAAATGCCTATAACTAACAAAAGCATCTCTGGGATCACGTATGATGTAAAATATTATACCATTCTCATATGGTACAGATCTAGGTGGTTTGTGCGTCTTTTGCACATATTCATACCCTTCCAATGAATCCCAATTGTGATTTCCTGATACAGAGTCTCGTATCCATGCCTGTGCCGGTTTTTTCGCTGGCTTGCCAAAATTCCGGTAGGGTAGATTAAAACAGTAAGAACACAAATAGCTCAACCAAGTATTTCCACTTTTTGGATACCCAATTACCCAAATAGAAGGGTTATTTCTACTCTTTGGCATTACGATTTCCAGAATGTCAAATTAATGTCAATTAAATTTCCCAGATGTTTTATATCATCTAAATAATAAGTATTTAAATTTTCCCCCGTTGTGTCGCCAATCACATTTCCCCCTTTTTTCTCACTATCAATATTACATTCTGCACCGTGTAAGTGATTTTCATACTACACGAATCCTTTTTCATAATTCCATTTTTATTTTTCGCTATGTGGTATCTGTTGCTCAAACTCATTAAAAAGATGGATTTCCATTAACCCCATGGCAATGTATCATTGCGGGTGGGATTCAATACACTTTGCTAACCAGGGGGTTGCACGCTCCATAGCATCGGCATCAATGAAATCTATACCTCTCCCTATTAGTTTTTCCTTTTTACCTCTGGTTCCAGTTAGATAAATCAACTTCCAATAACCTCTCCAATTTTACAATATCCTCAAGATAAAAATTCTTTATGTACTTCATAGATTCAGGATCAACTTCCACTGGAAATGACCCTGAAGAAATGTTCAGTTTATTTATTATCTGCCCTAATTTATAAAAACCCATTATTTTAAAAATTTTTCTTACTACCGGCATTGGCATGATTAACTTTTTAGTACGCATCACTAAGAATGTTACTCCTTTTAATTTCACATTTTGAGATGGATTAATACGTTCTGTCATTTCCTCAGGTGTAAACATAGAATCCACATTAAGAAATGTATACAGCTCTTTAATAACTTTATCCTGTACTCTGGAAAAATCATCATGATAAAGAATTAACATCTGTTCTTTGGGGAAATAGTGGAGATATCTTTCTAATTGTTCTCCATAAAGGCCGCTTACAAGAATCCGATAACGATCATCAAACAGTGCTTCATAAAAAGAGGGTGAAATATCAGAGAATTTTCTTAAATATCTATAATGAGAAAATGCCCTGTCTATAGGGTTTCGCAAACAGACAATTAATTTCACGTTAGGATAATGCTTATATATCAACTCAGGTGTCATCTCCTCTCGCAAATATCTGGGGGTAAATTCACCCACTTTTTGGTGACTTTTTGCATTTGAAAAAAAAGACTCATACCATTCTAACCCTCTGTCATAATGCTCACCATCAAAAAAGTGCAGCTCCTTATGTCCCTCTGGAATATATAACTCTGGATGGGATTGAATGCATTTTGCTATCCAGGTTGTCCCACATCGGGGAGCGCCAATTCCAATAAAATACGGCATTCTTCTTCCCTTCATCGAGGTTTAATACCCATACTTATGATTAAGCCACCCGCCTATGAACTGAAAAACCAACCTATCTCTAAAATATAATTCATTTACCCAATGTTCATCCAACTTAATTTTTACCTCATTTTTATATCTCCAGCGACTACCACCAATGTTATGGATCCCACCTGTACCTGGGTTAATCATATTTCTATCAAAATCGATACCAATAAACTGGCAAATGGTTTGAATAACTTTTTTAGGGTTTTTACATAAATCTTCATAACGAACCCGCAAATAGTGGGGAATTATCCCCCGCTTGGCTAACTGTGAAATAGTTCGGTTTCGGAGAACCCAGCGCAGGGCAGCTTTGGGGGAAGATGTGGGGTTTGTCTTGACTTTTCCTCCGGTTCCAGGTCTGGGGTGTTCTTTTCCAAGAGAATTCACCACAGCAAATCCATTACGAACAAGGTGTATTACATTCACATCAAATCGGGGATCCGCTAAAAGAAGCTTTAACCTCCCAATAATTTTAGAAGAATCAACAATAATATTTTTTCGGGATGCCCGTGTTATCCCGCAAAACAGGTCATAAGTACGATCTGAATACCCTAAATATTTATTGGCTTCTACAGAAATGGGAAATAGATTGAATCGCCTGGTTGTTACAATTCCATCCAGTTTGAAGGAATGTGTGTAGAGATTATCAGCTACCTCGCGCCAAAAACGACATTGTTTCAATAGCTCTCCACAGGAACAGAGATATTCGTTTTCACGCCAATTGTCATAAAACATCACCTCGCCTACACCTTGTATCTCAGGATGCTGACTTAACATCACATCAAGCAAGGTACTGCCACTGTGACCGAGACCAGCAATATATATAATCTTTATTTCCTTGTTAGACATAAATATGTTCAGTTGAGTCCTATAAATTCTCCTATCAAATAACAATAAAAAGTATTAACAATTTCCGACACGATCAACGTCGGGTCACTACTCTGAGTATATCACGTCCTTGCCGTCCCGCTATCAAGACAACTACAATTCCACTTAATAGGATATACATAGCAATTAATGCAGTTGTTGGAAAAGAATATACCTGCCTGCACCAAAAGGTAATTGCCACAACAGGAACAAGACCAAATGTTAAAAGTAGAGGTCTAAAAAAATTAGTCTGTATTTTAAAATATTGAACAATCTTCTTCACCCGCAAAACATTAATAGTTATCATAGAAATACAAAAACTGATTGCCGCACCAACGGCTCCATAGAGTGGAATTAGGACAATATTCAGTCCAACATTTAATAAAAACCCAAGGAGAATAATCTTAAGGCTTGTATATTGTTTTTTAGCCATTATTAAAAAAGTACCTGCTGGACCCGATATAGTATTAAATACCCCAGCAATGAGAACAATCACTAATACCAAATAGGCCTCTCGAAAATCAGGCCCAAACCAATTAAGTACATAATCACCAAAAATGATTAACCCACCCGTAATGGGTAATATTATAAATGCCGATAAACTGACTACACTGTTATAATAATTACTCATAGCTGATCGATCATTTTTAGTAAATGCTTCTGCTATTAATGGTTGAAAAATTGGATTAAAAGTCATTAGCACAAAAGTGACAAGTACCATAATAATTTTGGAGGCACCAAACAGGCCTATCTCTGTAGTGGTTGCTAATATACCCAGCATTATCGGAGCTAATTGTGAATTTCCTTTTGTAAACATAGCATTGAGCCATACTGGAAGACTATAATGCAAAACTTCGGATAAATGTATATCCGATATTCTACCGCTACGCTTCTTTTGAAATGTAACTACTATATAAAGTACAGCTACAAGAATGATACAGCAAAAAATGAGGGCAGTCAGATAATACATGTTATGCAACACCCAATTTACCCTATCTGTAGCGATAAGTATTAAAATAGAAAGAATTAATCCCAGAGGAAACCCCACATTAAAGAAAAATGTCTGTGCTGCTACTTTTTTTAGCCCCCTCAACACAAGTGAAAAATAGTTGTTGAAGGTGAAAAGAATAAAAAGCACAAGTATCCCAAACAGAAGATCAGTTCGTATTCCCCCCAGTACTGATTGGCTGATGTAATTTCTCATTAAAAGGAAAACAACGATCATTACAGCCAGTCCCACACCGATTATTTGTAATCCATATTTAAAGGCAGCAAAAGCGCTACTCCAATCCTTTTTCACCCTAAATCGAGAAAGAAAATGAACGACTGATTGGTTCGCACCGAACTGCGAAGCAACCGCAAACAACCGAATAAGAGATAAAGATGCGACAAACACCCCAAATTCCGACACCCCAAGGTGGTTAGAGAGTAATAACATTGAAACGGTTAACAATACTCTACCAACCAAATTCAGCAATAAAACAATAGCCGCACCCTTCAAGATTGTACCACTAATAAACACACCGTTTTCGATTTCAGTTAAATATTCCCTGTTCATTTTGAAAATAATAGGACGCTTAATATTCGGCAACAGGTCAATTGTCTTTTATTATACTTATCTAACCTGAATTATTTACGAGTAATTCAAAAAGACACCTATCAGGCTCCCGACTGATAAGTGATTTGATGAAACACAATAAAGTTACCCCCAAAGTCTTTACAATTATTTAGGAAAATTAAGTTTGATTTTGATTTGATTTTCTTTATTAGAGAACCCAGGCAAATTAATGTGTCTAAATTTTCGTCTGTGGTATAGACTTTATTGTTATTTTGTGTCTTAGTTGTAAACTATTTAGCCCGAATTATTCATAAGCGTTGCTTCCCACAAAACGTATTACACCCATAACAAATTGTTTTTCATTTCGATACAACCTGATTTCTTCATCAGCTAAGTGAATGAATAGTTCGGGTTGTTTTGTTGAAAGATCTTTTCATTTTTCGACAATCATTAGGTTACTACATAAAAGCTGATGAATTAATCAGGTTAGATTAATCTTTCTGATATTTACTCAACCAATCAGGGAAAATATTATACCCGTGATTCCGTAGTATTTCATAAAGTTTTTTATTATGTGATTCAAAAATGGTTTCTAAGTATAATTTTGTATCATTTGTGATTGTTGGAACAACTTTTAATGCATTCATAGAGTAGTAGACATTTCTAATCTTATGTAACATACTAAATGGGATATCATCTCTAACTTTTTTAAATATTTTAACCGATATTTTTTGTAGAATTCTGCTTTTATATATTCCACCTATATTTACATTTTTTAACTGTCTTTTATTATAGGGTTTATTGGTTATATCAAGCCAAGTGTACAAATCAGATATAACTTTATGAGGACTGTTTATTAAATGTTCGAAAAATAGACATTTTACAGAATCACCAAATATCTTAAACCAATCTTCGATATAAATATCATATAATTCGCGAGGAAAATTTTTCGTATTATTTACATAGTCATCAAATGATTCGTTCTTATTAATCTTTAACAAACGTATTTCATGCTTATACGTCGAAAAAAGGTGATTTACAGGATCTCTTAACATTATTATTATTTTAACATCACCAAGTGTTTCTTTAATTTTCAGTGCAATATTCTCGCCACCATAGAAATAGATAGGGCTAGCTTCCATAACATACTGTTCATTCTGATGATGTTTAAAGTATTTTTGATATAATTCGATTGGAGATAAACTTCCTCCAGATATAAGAGGTTTAAAATATCGGGTTTCCTTTATTTTTGAAGCACATATGTCTGGATGATTCGATAATTCACGAAATAGAGAGGTTGTGCCTGCTTTAAAGGTTCCCACAATTATAAGATTAGGTAAATATTTTTTATTCAAGATGATATCTTCTTTATTAGTCTAAATATTAACCTTATCTGATATGCTTATTCCCCAATTGTTATTTGATTGTTTAACGAGTAATGAAATAATAAGGACTCTAATTGATTTGAGATAACCTCTGCATATAACTTATGTGCTTGAGCATTTGGGTGATTATCCCCAAAGTATACGTAATCCCGTCGAGACATTTTCCCTTCAAGAAAGGGATGTGTGTCAATAAACTCTACCCCATCTTTTGATTTTACCCAATTTTCCATACGTTTTTTTGCTTTTGGCCATTTACTCCGCCGAATCTCTCCTATCCTTCTTAAAGATACAATAACCACGGGTATCCCTTCATCCTTCCGCCTTTTAACAAATTGGGATACGATTTCCTCTGTTTTCACCATAGGAATCTTTTGATGGTAAACTTTCGACGATCTTTCCCTCCAATCTGTAGACATAATCAGGTTTGTTTTGCGTTTGATAATAAGCCTGAATGCTTCATAAATGAAGGTATAACTTAAATATCCACGAAGATTGGTCCATTTCGGCCTTGCATATGAAAGTGGTGGGGAAGATTTTCCTATTGAGACATCTAGTTCCTTATAAAAAATTGGTAAAATGACTAAATCGGGATTAAACTGTTTCACAATTTTTTCATACAAAGCAACAATTTGATTTACTTTGTATCCGCCTATACCAAAATTTAGAACCTCGTATTTATCCGGTTCCCATAGGTCCAGTTTTTCCTGCAACTGCCTTGTATAGATGTCTTCATCTAAAACAGCAGCCCCCATAGTAATTGATCGGCCCAACACAGCAATGCGGAACTTATCATCTGGGTTTTCAAGTAAAACTTCCCTTTCTCTGAAACCAAATGAGTTGGTGGTAAATCTACTCGCCTTGAAAATAGTATCCACATTAGGCCGCAGCCGCCACCTGATCGCGGGGTCATCTACCGGCATCATAATATCCGTCACCAAAATCCCCCGAGCATTATACTTATTCAAATTAAAGACTGTGTGAATTCCAAAGAAATAACTTCTATACAAAACCTCCAAGGTTATGTATAAAACGATAATTAATATAGGAACTTTAACCGCTTTAAAATTGGAAATAGATAAATTCCGCTCCACCTTCTGCTCCACTTGTTGTAAGTAAGAAAAATAACACTATGTATAGTGCAAATCGCACGGGGATTGGCCAGGTTCTGACCACATCTAAATTTTTCGAGAAATATTGTGATAATTGGATCAAAATAAGTGGCCAGGTAAAATACAGGACTGCAATTAGATCTTTTAGACTATTTTCGGAATAGGACCAATTTGTTAATATGATCTTTATAGCTCCAATGGCATGAGAAAAATCTAAGGCTACAAAGAATTGGCCTAATAGAATCCACACATTTACTATAAATATGATACCGAAAAACGCAAACAGAAAATTAAACCGATGATATTTTTTTATTAACCTATTTAGATATGGTTGTATAACCCTGTAAATAAACATCATTACACCCCAGGAAAATCCCCAGCAAACAAACCTCCATGATGCGCCATGCCATAACCCAACCAGTGCCATTGTTATGACTAAGGCATATTCTCTACTGAATCGTCCTTTGAAAACCTGGCGTAACGGTCCATAGCAATAGTCACGAAACCAATTGGACAAAGTGATATGCCACTTTTGCCACAATTGCGCAGGATTAGTAGCGAAGTATGGTAGATTGAAATTCAGACTCAACTTGAATCCCATCAGAGAAGCCAAACCCCTTGCCATATCACTATAGCCAGAAAAATCACAATAGAACTGAATTATAAAAGCAAAACTAGCAATATAAATATCCACCCCAGTTGGCGATTGTTGAAAAGTAACTCCCCATAAACTGTAAGGAGCCAGACTGTCCGCAATAAAAACCTTTTTGAATAATCCCCAAAATAACAACCATCCCCCCTCTGATAGATGGTTATAAGTAATATTCCGTTTCTTTTGTATTTGAGGAAGCAGTCTTCTTGCCCGCTCTATTGGTCCAGCCATCAACTGAGGAAAAAAGGAGACAAACAGAGCGAAATCAAAGAAGTGTCTGGTGGGTTTCATAATTCCACGATATACATCAATGGTATAACTCATCGTTTGAAATGTATAGAAAGATATCCCAACGGGAAGAATAATCTTTAAAGTAATATAGGATGGTTGCCAACCAAACAGGCTGACAACAGATACAAAACTGTCCGCAAAATAATTAAAGTACTTGAAGAACCCAAGTATACCAAGATTTACGATAATACTCAAAATTAACCATCTCTTCGCTATACGATCCTTGCCAGTATCCCTTGCCGACTGGATAGATAAACCTGCACTGTAGTCCACAATTGTAGAAATAAAGATTAATCCTAGAAACCTCCAGTCCCAATATCCATAGAAAAAGTAACTGCCCAACAACAGCAGAATGTTCTGCCCGCGGTGAGGTAAAATCAAGTAAAGCAGGTAAACTGCAATAAAGAAAAAGAAGAATTCTCCTGAGTTGAATAACATAAACTACCTTAACGGATCTCTATTTTTTAAAACTATTTTGACTAAAAATTTCATCTCATTGAACTGTTTCATGTTCTTCGCCAGATACGGATAGCAAGCGTTTTTTGTATCCCTCTTGGAAAAAATGATAACAACCAACCTGCTATTCCGTACAAATTTATTCTTACCTTAAAACTTTTAAAAAAGTAATACCGCGCTTTTTTACTCTTCCCCTGACCCTGTAATATTCTACCTAATCTTGAATAATTTTTTGCCCAAAATTCATCCCTGTACTGGATCAAGTGCTGAAACAATCGGGTTGCTTTCTCATAAAACCGTGTTCTGCTATCAAGAAAAACCTGTTCAGATACAGAGCTCGAGGCACCACTACGAGTAAGGCGGCGGATAGTAAGAGGTTCCGATAAATAATAGATGTTTGAATCCTTTAATATCCTGATAACATAATCCATATCTTCCAGATTTAACATTCTCGAATCCATTACTCCCACAGAATCAAGAACCCGTCTTTTAAAAAACATAGTTGGGGTTATTCCATGTAACCTTTCCAGAAAGATCGCTTTTATCTGTTCCTCCTTGTTATGTGGAAATGGCCTGACAAGATTTCTAACAAAATTCCCGTTCTCTGTAACCTCCTCCATCCCTGTAATCACTAGATCTATCTCAGCATCCCCCGATAAATAATTTAACTGGGACTCCAATTTATTTTCCTTCATCATATCATCCGCATCCAAGAATGCGATATACTCTCCTCTAGCCATTTGCAACCCGGCATTCCTGGCTGACGCAGGTCCGCTATTATCTTCTAACTGCTCAACAATTATTGGATACTTGTTTTGCAAGTCCTGAAGAATATCAGCAGTATTGTCGGTGGAGGCGTCATTAATAACAATTACTTCTAACATCTTATCGCCTATTGTCTGGCGGTAACAGCTCTTTATACTGTCTTCAATGAATTGTTCGTTATTATGTGTCGGAATAATGATACTGATAAGAAGGCTATTGTTTTTTTGCATACTTTATTTAGAATTTAAAACTGCCTTTTCCAAAAAGCATTCCAACCGGAGAGCTTGACAGATAACTGGCTCATACTGTATCTTCTTAATATTTCATAGCGAGGTAAATTAAAGAGATTGGGGTTTTCATTAATAACGTCACACCGAGTTGTTACAGCTGTGGTAAATCCACATTCTTTTGCCAGTCTAATTTCTCTATCCCCGACCTGATTCTTAGTACCATAAGGATAAGCAAAATGTTTAATTGGATGTCCTAACCGGTCTTCCAAAATTTGCCTGCCTTTTAATATTTCAGTGCGTGCTGCTTTCTCAGAAAGCACGCTTAGATTCGGATGAGTATGTGTGTGTGCACCAATAGTAACCAAAGGATCTCTATCTAATTTTAGAACATCATCCCACGTAAGACAATATTGAGAATAATCCTTTGGTACTTTGTCAGATCTGATTTCTTGCATGATTTTTTCTATCTCTATATTAGTTAAAGATAGAAATAATTTGCTAATTTGGCTAAAACAACGGGATTTTTGGCGGGTAGTTCCAAGTTCCCAAACATAAGAATTATCCATATACGACATTTTTATTTTTAATCTAGCCCTGCACAGCTCATCGAGTTCATACCACCACATATCACACTCACCCTGTAAAAATCTTGTGGTGATATATAGAATAGCCGGGAAATTATACTTTTTCAAAACAGGTAAAACACAGCCTGAAAAATCACTATAACCATCATCAAAAGTTAGGATAATTCTCGCTTTGTCTCCAACGGGTTTCGTTAAACTAATTTCATCAATTGGGGTTGGTGTAAATGTAGTAGAAAAATATTTGATATGGTTTTCAAATGTTTTCAGTGGGATTGTTAAGTCGGAGTTAAATCCGCAATCTATATAAGATTCAACATCCGGTAGAACACGATGATACATAACTATCAATACATTCCCTCGATGTTGCTTATTGAGGGGTTGTATAAATCTAAGTCGTCCTATAGAGTAAAAAGGTAACTCAATCAATTCTTTTATTTTCACTGAAAACCAATCACAATAGGGTACTAATGTTTTTTAGCCCCTACTGGAAAATATTTTCAACTTTATTTTCGTTAATGTATAGACAGGATAAGTAAAAATCCCCACTATTAACCGTCTTATCCTTTTCAAAAACATGTTAATTACAATATATCCTTTTTCGAGCATAAAAATCATCTCCTGGTACCATTTTAAATCGGAACCAGAATAAACTCTTTCATAATTCTCAATATCAAGAAGATCACCCAATAAGATATCTATATACATTTTTTCTTTTTCAGATAATGATGTTTTCCATACATAAATTTTATTTTTATCGTGAGTTTGAGTAATCATATTGTGTAATTCCTTTTCCACATCAGGAATCCGCTCAGCAAATAGAGAAATGCCCGACTTTTTTAACCTGTTAGATATCCCAAGGTAGTCAACAATTCGATATAGAGTTTTGTCTGTTTCCTTTAATAAATCTTCATACTTGATGATAAAAACATCGGGATTTGTTCGTGAACCACAACTTGCGATTGCTTTTTTCCATTCGATTGCTGACAGAATTGGGGAATCCGAGTATGGTTTTTTTATGTATGGGTTAACACTTATTTTTTGGGAATTATAAACTGCCCTTGGATCTCGGATCAGATGAATATACCTGGCATTAGGAAAATGAGATTGCACTTCTTTTATATGCCAAGGCATTAAAGGGGATGCTTTGTAAATCACGTATTTTGCATTGGGGTTATGTGCGCGAAGGTAGTCTGTCAACAACAACTTGACAAATTGTACCCCCGCGATTGGAAAGCTATAATTTTTACATAATTTTAAAATAGTATCAAAATCAATTCCCCAAGTAGCAAGTTTGGTGGTGTTATTAAGAATATTTAGGTATTTTTCAATTTCTTTTCCTGAATTAAACTGTATCGGTGAATATGATTTTACACCAAACAATTCAAGGGGTAGTTCACCTTCTGTAGTTACACACACATCATTAAAATTATCCAACAAACTGGATAGTAAAGTAGAACCAGATCGACTTAAATAGGTTAAAAAACAAATTCGAGAAAAGGTGTCCATTAGGAGAGGGAGATTATCCGTTTATATAAATTGTTAATATGTTCTGAAATTCGTATTCGTTGCAGTAAAATATCTAGTAAGTATAGTCACTTATTGATTTTAATTGGGAAGATCCATAGAAATTTTTTCTTTCTTTTTCTTCGAGGACTTCTGTTTGATTTTACCCCTCTTATTATCAAAAATATTGGTGGACTTAAAATAAAACCAACTACCACACTCATAAGGATTATCTTGATTCTTTTGGGTTTATCTTTTTCCGCAGGATAGTATGCTTCATCTAATATCAAGATGCTTGGGGTGTCTTTTACTTCTTCAATCCTGGCAAGTTCATATTCATTTTGAAGAGTAGTATATAATTCTGTTTGAATTTCAACCCCTCTTGTAAGCCGTATTAATATCATTTGAAGTTCCGGCGAATCAGAAATTCTTCTATTTTCAGTCTGAAAATCAATTAGTACCTGTTCGGCTTTTTCAAGTTCTTTTTTTACCTCTTCAATTCGCTTTTCGATAAATTCACGATTTTGACGCCAATAATCACTATTTATTTCGTTATTAAACCTGATGACTGCATCCCCAACATATTTAGCAATATCAAATGCCAAAATAGGATCCTCCATCCAGACTTCTACCAAGATTAAGCCGGTTTCACTTTGTGTAGGAACAATTCTTTCTTCCAATTCTACTCTGGCTTTTTCCCTCCAAATTGGTACTGGATCTTCCTCATCAAAAGTTATTATTGGCGAAGCCAATGACTTCATAAGCTTAATTGTCTTATAAAGAATCGTTGTTGTATCATTTATACCCCAACAAGTTATTAAATCGATACTATCCTGATCCGCTCCCGCAACCCATTTTTTATCAACGATCAGATCCATTAACCGACGAGATTGTATAAAATCTAATATATTCATCCCCTCGTTCTGCGAACCCATTTCAAGCCCCACTGATGTTGCCATATCTGTCAACGATCCCATACTTACCGCTGAGCTGGGTTGTGCAGCTGGAACTATGCTTATATTGGAATAAAATAGAGGAGTTGACACAAATGCGTATACAATACCCAATAATAAAAATGGTATAGCAAACATCGTTATTTCCCTTTTACTATTCCATAAAACTTTCCACAGCGCCTTCAGATCGATTTCATCATTATTAATTATATTAATTTTTTCTATTTCAGTTTTGGGTTCTTCCTGTATATCTGGCGGTTGATCAGAAAAGAAATAGGAAACATTCGTGCCGGGAAAGGCTTTGGCTATTCTGTCAAAAAAGTCTGTTTTTGGCTTTCTGTCTCCCTTTTCATATCTTATGATTGTTATGGGGGATATATCCAATCGGTTAGCAAATTCTATCTGTGTCATTCTCTTATCTAGACGGAATTGCTTTATTTTTTCTCCTAAACTATCCATCTTATCTATCTTTATGGTTTTATTAATTACTTAGAAAATTAGTATTTGTATTTGGTAAATGCATTAAATAAATATTATTTGGTAAAGAATTACCCCTTTTCATAAAGTTTTGAGATAATAAAGTAGATGGTTAACGACTGCATAACGATAGATGTTGCTTCTGTCATAAAAACTGTGACATCAAATGGAAGAGTTTCGGGTTCCTCATATACAACAATTTTGCAGCCTTCCCGAACCTTTGGATCAAATAAGTATAAAAACCTGGATTTTGATTCTCCATTTGAATAGTATAATGATACATTACTCTTATTGGCATATTGTTTATAATTACCTGCTATCTTTATGTAATCTCTAACAGACATCCCTTTTTGAAATTGAATCAATCCTGGACTATTAATAGCACCAGAGACTTCAACAACTCCCGGAAATCGAGGAATATAAATGTCGTCATCAGATATGAGAGGCATTGATATATCCATTTTACCAGACCATTTCCGTTTTAATATGATACGTTTATCTCCACGTCTAATTATTAAACCCTCAATAAATGCTTCTTCTGTCAACCCTCCTGCTCTTTCAATGATCTCTATCAAGCTTTCTCCCTTTTTTTCAAGAGAATAAACGCCTGGAAATTTGATTTCACCCCCAATCATGACATTCCTCTGAAATTGAAAATCAGGGTGACGTCTTACAATTACTTGATCATGATCCTGTAATTCAAAATCATCTAATTCAGGATACTCATTAAAGATTGATGGATTTACTTCCACATTTAGGGCTGTTGACAATTCACTAGATGTGATATTGAATGGATCAACTCTTACCACTTCTATTTGAATAGGATAAGCATCATATTTGAATCCCCCAGCTCTGAGAATTAGATCAGTTAAACCCATATTTTCATCCAAATTATATTCTCTTGGATTGCGCACCTCTCCAAAGATTGTCACTACCTTTTTAAATTTGTTTATATCCGACGGGTACACTATCAATTTATCATTGTTTATCAACCGTTTATTCTGGGATGGGTCTCCTTCTCTCAATTGAGTTAATCTAATGGGAATTATCTCAGATACATTTTCACCTTCATCAGTTCGTACTAAATCAGCTCGATAATGATAAACTGATTTCCAAAACTCATCATCAAAAATACCTCCGGCTAATTCGAGAATGTCTAATACGCTCATATTCTCAGATAAAGAAAATGAACCTGGGTTTTTCACTTGTCCTTCAATGTAAACTTTTTGTTCAGTCCCAAAAATCGAACGAATAAAAATTTGATCTCCATCGATTAACTTAGTCTCGGTTGCATCAGAAAGATCAATCCATAAGTGTTCTATTACTTCACCATCAGATTTTCGATCTTCTAATTGTGTTATTCTATGGATTCCAACTTTTGAGCCCGCTCTATTTTCTAATCCAGCAGCAAATTGAATTAGATCACTTAATGATTCTCCTGCCATTAACTCATATATGGCCGATCGCTTAACTTCTCCCCTAATATTTATTGTCGATTTCCTTACAGGAACAAATACCACATCATTATCCTGCAAACGAATTTCACTTGATACATCACCAAACAAGAGATACTGATAATAATCTACCGCCTCAATAGTGCTACCATCCCGGATTACCTGAATGTCCCTTAAACTACCTATTATTGATATCCCCCCTACTTGCATAAGTCCTGTACTTACAGTTGAAAAAGGATGAATTGGGAAAATGCCTGGAGTGTTTACTTCGCCAAGAAACCGTACATTTATGGATTTTAATGTTCCTAAAGATACCTCCATATAGGTTGTTGATTGTTCACCTCCTCTTAATGTAGCATACACTTTCTCAAATTTTGATCGAAGCAGTGATTTTGCGTCACTAAAATTCAAACCCACCAAATTCACTAATCCTATTTTTTCAAAGTAAACATTCCCTTCACGGTTAATTAAGCTGGTAGATCTAAGCTCAGTATCTCCCCAAAGAGTTACAATTATTTCATCTCCAGGGCCTATCAAATAATCGGTTGGAATGGGAAGATTGTCCCACATAGTTAATTGATCTCTGCCCATAAAAAATTCATAACCGAAATAATCCAGTATAATCTCTTCCTTTACCTCAGCCCCAACTTCTGCGATGACACCTTTCTCAATATCACCCTTGGGCAATTCTTCAGAAACTTCTGGTATCTTCTCGGGTTCTTGCGAGGGTGTCGGAATTGATATTTTTTCGATGGTCGGTAGCTCCGATGGTATGACAGAACGATCTTCATCATCTATCCCAGTCTCCTCAATCACCCTTTTTACTTCGTCAACAGTTTGTCCATATAAGGCAATGACAATAAAAAATAAAATTGATGCTCGCTTTAGCAACATTTGACCTCCCTTATTCTCTTATTTAATTATTGATTTACCCTCATTAATTCATGTAAAATAACCAAAAAATATCATCTATATATACCACTAACTACAAGGCTCCGCCACGTCACTTACACAAAAATGAAGCAATGGTCATAGTCTATATCCATAAATAAAACTAATCACGATTTCCGCCCCCATCAACAAAAAAGATTGTTAGTCATTGATCTGTAGTGGGTCATATATATTCATCGAACCAATCGATTTTACCAAGAACCGATTTTATCTGATTGAATTCCTTTGAGGTATTTTGATATTTGTTGTAACCGATTTTTCCTCCATTCAGTATTGTTCTCTTGCAGTATAGATGAACATCATTTGTATTATCATCCTAAAAATTCATCCAAAGCAGACACGCGCTTTTTCAGTTCGTCGAATTGATCTTCATTAAGAAGTGAAACACAAATCCTTACACCTTCTCGGACGGTTCCGGTAATTCTTAACGGAATTCCTGCAATCCCGAAAAGCAACATCTGGTAAAGTAGCTCACCCCCAGTCATCTTACCTCGAAATATTGTAAAATAAAACCCATCAGCGATGGGTTCCCCAAAATCATCCTCATACAAAAGGTTAAAGCCATACGACATAAAAATTTCTTTTGCTCTCTGGGCTCTCTCACCATACCTGTGGGCTTTTTTGAGGAAATCGTATTTCCCATCACACGCAGCTTCGAAAAGTGCTGCGAGGGCATGTTGTGGAGTTTGGGGAACGCCAGCAGTGGTTGGATAAATTCCTCCGTGGATAAAAGCACGACCAAGGATATCCGTATTATAATACCTTTTTAGATTTGGATATCTTTTATCCATTA
This sequence comes from uncultured bacterium, assembly GCA_964626495.1. Lineage (GTDB taxonomy): Bacteria > Fidelibacterota > Marinisomatia > Marinisomatales > CAZVFT01 > JACNLN01. The sequence continues at coordinate 11,240 of CAZVFT010000005.1, read as the reverse complement.
ATCCCGGTGAAATTACAGTTAATGCAACTCTCTGCCCGGCATAGCTAAAGATTTTTGAGCTTGAGATAATAATAAAGTAGTTATCCGTATAACGAGCAACCGTGGGTTGAAATGGAGGTTCACCCGGAACCCCATAATTGACACGAAAATCCATCCCCAAATAGGCGCTATCCTCAATACCTATAACATCATATTCCGTCAGAAGATTCCCGATACCCTCCAGTTCCTCTTCTTTCAAACAACTCCATGTAGGGTTGTTGGGGTTTGACCAAAGGAAACCCCCAATTTTACGTGATGAAAATATTTGGTCCAACCTGTTTAAAAGTTTTGTTCCCCTGTAGTCATAAAGGTCAACTGACTCAGATTTTAGACCAAGAAATTTTGTCTGCAATTTGTTTACTGGAAATCCCGGATCGAGATAGAGGATAGTATCGCACTCTTCACGTCTACGACCGGCAATTGCCTGACTGATGAATCCTCCTTGCATTGCACCAATGGTGGGGATGCAGTTTTCCGGAAAAACGTCAATATTTAAGAATTTTTTTACGAAAAGAGCTGCTGCCTTTTTCAATCTTGGAATGCCATCAAAAGGGGGATATGTAGAGGGTAACATTTCATCATTTGTTAAAACACGGATTTCTTCCTCTGGGCCGATTCTTTCTGCTTTTAGCCCTGGGACTCCAAACTCAAAACGAAAAAAATCAATATCATAGTGTAGTGAGAGGTCATCGACAAGTCGTGTGAGTTCTCGAATACTTATAATATTTAGATCAACGCCGGCATTTTTAATTGCTTTATCAAGAAAGGATGTATCCAATGGAAATGGGAAAAAATTATTTTTCATATCTCCTCACCTTACTATTTACTTGTCAATTTCCAAACTCCGTCCCAACCACCTTCAGGGGGATTGGCTTTGAAATATTCACACCGTTTGATATAAACCTGGCTGGGGTTCGTATATCGTCCGGGAAACATATCTTCAAGTGTGTCAGAAAATTTAAAAGCCTCAATGGCTTGATCCCACAGCTGATTTTGATAAAACTGCAAGGCATTTTTGTATGCTGGCAAAATGTTATTATATTTCTCCGGCAAATTATCCGCCTCAGAAATTAATTCGTACACCCTGACGGGCTTTGCTTTGCCTTTAACCCGAACAAAATCCAGTTCTCTCCAGATAAAATCGTCTTTTACTCCTTTTTGTGTGGATTCGGCAACCTGAATATAAATGCCATACTGCTTTGCTGAGGACTCCAACCGCGACGCAATATTCACATTGTCACCCATCATAGTATAATTCATCCGGAGATTTGATCCCATATTTCCAGTCACCATAGATCCTGTACTGATTCCTATTCTCGTCTGCATATGATGAACAATCTCTGGCCACCTGTCACCTTCTTCCTGCCATTTCTTCCGGAATTCTGATAGCTGGTTCTGCATCTTAATTGCCGTAAGACAAGCAAGATATTCATGATTCTCCAGTGGTGCTGGTGCACCATAGAATGCGACAATTGAATCTCCAATATATTTATCCAAGGTCCCTTTGTTATGGAGGAGAATGTTCGTCATCTCAGTTAGATAATCATTCAACAACTCTACCAATTCCGTAGGAGTTAATTTTTCGGAGAATGTCGAAAAGTTCTGGATGTCTGTAAAAAAAGCTGTGTGAATACCCTCAGATCCCCCTAATTCCGGGTCCTGGTGATTTTTATACATTTCATCAATTAGTTCTGGAGCTATGTACGTTCCGAATGCCTTTTTAAGATACCGTTTGTCTTTTTCTACAACCAGAAAATTATAGAGAAATACACCCAGATAGGTTGCACCCGCTGTAATAGAAGGACGCACAATTTCCCACATAAACAATTTACCAAGAAACTGACTGTAGGCAAAAATAATCCATCCAACAACCGCAATGATAGGAATAAGCAGTGAAAAAAGCGGCTTTTTAAAAATTCCTACAACGGTGCCAAGAAATGTTCCAAACAGAAGAATCACGATATAATTTGTTTCGTCACTGCTTCTTTCCACAAATTCATTATTCAAAATGCTGTGAATGACATTCGCATGAATTTCAACTCCAGGAAATGTTTCCTGAACAGAGGTGTTTCGCAAATCCATCAATCCAGGGAGTGACGACCCCACAACAGCAATCTTGTTTTCCCAATATTCCGGGGGAAGCATTTCAGGATCGAAACAGTAAAGGTATGGAAGGTAGTAAAACGTTTTGAATGGACCATAATAATTCACATACATTCGACCTTGTTCATCAATTGGAATCTTCCGGATCACATTCCCCAAAGAATCAGTCAAATGAAGAATCCCATTTTCAAAATCATAATCCAGTCCGTCATTGAGTATCCCTAAAATGTCCATAGCCGCCGCTATGGCAAGGGATGGATACACGTGCCCAGGACCTTTAAAATAGATGGCAGTGGGAACCCGTCGGATTATTCCATCCATATCCTGAGGAAAATTAGCACTCCCCGTTCTTTTCGCACTGGAGAGGAGTTCAATATGCAAACTTGTCAGGCGTTCAGCGGTGGGTAATCTTTCCGCCTGTTTTTCGGGAAGCAGGATAATATGCTCATCAAATTGATACCCCGGTGGTTCTGCTTCCATGGCATAAGCAAACATAGAAGAATCTGCCTGTTCAAACACCAGTGTGTGATACACTTTTCCACTTTGAGAAGTAGAATTGATAAAGTACTCGGGGTCGTTAGACATTAAAAATTGCTCTGCATGGGCTGTAAGTTCTTCATCCTGCGGAGTGTGCTCATTCAAGAGGGCGTTAACCAGATTGAACTTCTCAGGATTCTCCGGGTCAAAAATGATATCAAAGATAACTGCCTTGGGATTCCCAGATGTAAGTACATCAATCAACTGTCCGTGGTATGCGTGGGGCCAGTTATAATAATTCCCCAATCCCTCAATGGAGTTTTGCTCAATATCTACAACAACCACGTCTTCTATTGAAGCTTCGTCTACCCCCCAGACTTTCGCTTTCATCCTGGAATCGTAAGAACGGTATTCATAGCTATTCAACATTGTTTTCAGGAAAAATCCGTCCAATTGAGTAATCCATCCTACCAATAAAGCAGTAACCAGACCGATGATCGCACCTATTCCAACTCTCTTAACAATTCCTGGCATAATAAATTAATGCAAAGGAGTTTTATCCTAAATTATTCACCACAAAGGTCGCAAAGAACCGCAAAGTATTTTTATAATGGGAGTTACAATAATTTGCTGTTTCAACATAACGAAAAAGATTTTTCATAGACAATTCTTTAATCTTTAAACATATCCGTGTTTATCCGCGTTCATCTGTGGTTGATGAATAGATCAAGTTATACCGCTCCTCTGTTTTTTATTCCTCTATTGCAAACATGCTAATAATTGATCATAGTAACGAGAAATGCTATTGATTGTCCAGCTCTCTGTTCCACTTTACCCAGTCCAGTTCTGCATCCCCAGTTTTGTCAAACTCAAACATATGATACTTGCCATCTTTCCGGATATTGATTTGCATTCCCTCCACCAACGTGATCCATTCTTCAAGGGTCACTTCATAGGGTCCTGCTACCTGCTCTGGTGCCTTGATTTCCTCTGGAGGTTTCAATTTGAATTTTGGTGGTTCCTTTTCAAGCTTCTGCTTTTCCCGAAGATCTTTTATATTGTTAATCCAGTTTACATCCACCTTCCCATCATAAACGAGAACAGAGCTCTCTTCATCTCCGGCATCCGCTCTATACTTCGTTCCTCTGATTGCAGCTACGGCAGTAGGGGTTCGAATAGCAACATTCTTTTTCTCACCAAAGGCAGCTTTTGCGCTTACCCAGATTTTCCCTCGATTCAGATTCGCATTGAAGTATTTCACCATCGGCTTCACATTTGCTTCCGTTAACTCCATCTCAGAATTTTCTCCAATGCGGACTTTTCCTCCCCCTTTCAGTGTGATTTCTGCTCGTGACTTCGCCTGCGTTCGAATTTTATCATTTACAAAAACCGGATGGCGTACTTTAGCTCGCTGCCATTGATCAGAACCCACTGATTGCACTTCAACTTTTCCAAGTGGTAATGTTATCGCCCCAAATTCCTTAGTCGTTCCTGCCGATATAAAATTGACTAAAATAAGTGCCTGAATTGCATAAATCAGTAACGTCTCTTTTATCTTCATATGAAATGCCTCCTCATGGCTAAAATTATTAACACGGACTCAGTTATGCACGTAATATTCACACATTATTTCATGAATGAGAAAATGCCGCCCGAAGACGGCATTTATATTACACCATTTTTAATTCCTTCTCCTACTTCAACAATACTACCTTCTTTACTTCACTGAATCTTGTCGTTCCATCTTTATTAGCTGCCATCCAATAAAAATAAACACCAGTAGAAATATTCTGTCCAAAGTCATCTTTTCCATTCCACAGAATGAAGTGAGCGCCAGGTCCATAAAAATCACCCGAAACAAGCGTATTAATTTCACGTCCAAGAATGTCAAAAATTTTCAGAGTAATCTTGCTCTCTTCCGGCAGAGCAAATCGGATGGTGGTAACCGCATTGAACGGATTCGGAAAGTTCTGGAATAGATTATATGAATTTGGAATCATCTCATATTCTTCAATAACTTCACGGGCGTAGGAAGGTTGACCCGCTACCATTAACAGATGTCTGTTTATTTCACTCCCTGTGGATGTAAATCGGTACTCCGCTACATCTTTCAAATCCCGAGCTACACCAAAATCTACATCGATCAAGTAGAGCTCCCAATCTGCTGGCATTGTTTCCGTCCAATCGACATTAAGATTGACATATCCCTCCTGGTTTGTGCGGACAACAAATGGCCATACATGTCCATCGGCATCTTCCGGTCGGATATCGCAACAATAAAAATCGCCATGATCTTCCCAATCAGAATTATCAAAAGCCAGAGAAATATACTTTCCAATTACGGGTGGTTCGTGTCGGTCAAATTCGTCCAAAACTTCTGAAGCAGTCGCAGCAATTCCAAATTTATTCCCATCGTCTTTCACGGCACCGATAGAAGCTGCAATGGTACCTTTCCACGAAAGTGCTTCCGGCTCATCAATCACTTTTCGAGTTAAACTATTATCTAAACCAAGATCAAAAGTAATAGAAGTGCTTTCATTTGCCCAGAGCCAGTATCCTTCTCCGGGCATAATCATATTCGCCGTGAAATAACCGGTTCCATCATAACCGTAGAGCGTTGGTTCGATTGTTCCTGGTGTATATTGCATTACATCAATAGCATTACCAAAGCTGTATGGATTGGCAATCTGGTTCCACCCCTGCTGGAGATTAATTGAATAAGATGGCATCAATTCTGTAGAAGTTCCCGAACCAGCGTATAGATCCACAGCGTTCAAGGTAATAATCCAGAATGCATTCCCGGGTCTGAAGCCAATACCCAGTGGGAATTCCTGATAACTACCATTTGTCCACCAGAAAAGTCTCCATTTTGTCTTGTCATATTCTCCCAATTCATCCGTTAAGACAGTCACAGGATTGTAATCATTCAATTCCCACGGGACAGAAATCATCATATATTCCCCTGGTTTTGTTTTAACAAACATCAAACTACCGTCGAAATGAATCCGTATTTCCACAGAATCGGAGATTGTCCAGCGATTCGGAATATCCAAACTGTCCTGTGCAGCAAACCAGACGACTAATCCTCGATTTGTAACATCCTGTTTATCAATAGTAAATCCGTATGTATCAGAACCAAGTTCAGAACAGACTCGAGTATTAACAGTTGGGTCTCCACCAATGAGATAATTTAGCTGTACCTCCTTCACACCTGCTTCACACACTACATCCGCAGAGAGGCTTAAGTCCTGGTTCTCAGGGACAACCATATCTTCTACAGGAAGATTATAGATTTGGGGAAAGGCTGGCATAAAGTTGGTTCCACTGGAGTCACCACCCACCGTCCACTGACTTAGCTCTGTTTGAGCCGTAGCGCAAATTGTATTATTTGCTTCATCGTACTGAAGCTCTTCTATTGGAAGGATAACCAAGGAATCAGCACTAAAGCTGGCTCTTTTGAATATTTTTAAACTGTTAAAATCGCTAACACCGCTTAACAGCTGTTCTGTTCCCATTACACTCAAATCAAAACAGATATCAAAAGTGGCATTTCCAGCACCGAATCTCTCTATTTCCCAATATCGGGGAGCAACGACAACGGAGGTGTCTCCACTGGCGTTGACAGGAGGAGGGGTTCCATCAACAAATTGGATAAATATATTAAGATCGTTGCCCACATCCAAATCTGTTATGTTCAAAGACACCATTAATTCATCCGTTAGATCGTACCCTCCTGTAGTTACGGAATCAAGCATAGTTGTATTGGTTGTGACTTCTCCCATTGGAAAAACTTCAATAAAAAAGTTTAACACGTAATTATCTGAATTGGCGTTTTGAAGCATAAACGTCAACTCTCCAGTAAAGGTGCCGGAACCAGATATTGGATTTACAATTAACCCAACTCCCCACCCCATTCCTGGGTGCATTACTTGTGGAAGACTAACAAATGCAGTATCATAATAGAATATTTCAGGTTCATTGCTTACGATATCTGTTAAGAGAAAACTACCATTTCCAATATTATGATAAAATATCATTATTGTGTCTGCCATCCCAGAGTCTGCCACTAAGAAGAGCTTTTCCATTTCTATTAAGAATTCTCCTGTCCCAGAATGCCACTCAGCCATATGAACCGCTACCGTATCTGTATCAATCAGATCGGTCATATCGCTGTCCATGTAA
>CAZVFT010000005.1:0-4339 GCA_964626495.1 uncultured bacterium | reverse complement strand
AACTTAACCAATTATCGCCACTGAGATAGCTTACATCTATATCCCAGTAAAGTGTGCCAGCTCCATCATTACCAACTGCAACAGCTTGCCCTGTCTCTCCTGATGTAAAATCAAGCTGATCAACATTAATGCTTAATATCTGACCCCAGGCATCCAGATGAACCGCTACCGTATCTGTATCAATCAGATCGGTCATATCGCTGTCCATGTAACCATTAACCAAAATCAGAGCATCCTCATCGGTACCCGTTGGTGTTACTGTTACCACCACAGTATCTTCATCTAAGGTCGTCGCATCACCATTTCCAGGTGACAAACTTAACCAATTATCGCCACTGAGATAGCTTACATCTATATCCCAGTAAAGTGTACCGGTACCGCTATTACCAACAACAATCTCCTGCTCAGTAACACCAAACTCAAAATTAAGCTGATCAATATTCACAGATAGCACGGGTTCATCTGCTATAGTCTCTAGTACAATATCCACATTATCAAGAACCAAAGACGCTGGAACATACAGATTATCAGCCCCGCCTTTCGGCTCATCCGTATCGGGGACATGGTTATCGTTTGCATCAAAGTACGCTTTGATTTGATACGGTCCGCCTATGGTAATATCTGCCGAGCGGAAATACTCCCTATATATGCTAAATGGTGGATCATCCGTCCAATCATTTTCCATGTCGGCTGGATCGGTATCAGGAGTGTGCCCCGGGAACCAGAGCATCATCCGAGTTTTAGATGGAGCCCAGTTTTCACTCAAGCTGATCTGGCCTTCAATAACGCTTTCTCCGCCTGCACCAACGACCACATGCACCACATTGGTCTCATACCGCGGTGATCCAGTATTATCGAACATCCACAACCTGTAGTAGTTATCTCCCTGCTGAGGAGCATAGTGGGTCCAAGTCGTAGTATTAACATTTGTTTCATCCAATATTTGTGTATCTCCTAATCCTACGTCAGGACCCCATGTATTCCATCGGATTTCATACTTCATAAAATCACCATCATTGTCTGGCCACCGATCCCACTCCAAATCAACATAATCGTCACCGGACCCAGGAGTCCACAGAGCAGGCGAAGTACCGCCATCAGAAATTTCAAAATAATCACTGAAATCTTCAACTCCGGAACTGGTTTCTTTCACTCGAACCTGATAATTCCCTCCTGGATTAAGCCCCGTTGGAATTGACCAGTTATAATTTCCGCCTGATCCGGGACATTGGAATCCATACTGGATGGACTGAACAAAATTATCGTCCTTATACAAATCAATATCCACCCAATAATCAACCGGAGAATCGGAAGTCCATACAATAGATTCATCGGTTCCCATGCTCCAATTGGATGAAGAATTCGGGTCGGATATGTTAATCCATGTAGGACCACCACCCCCACCCAACTGAATGATATAATTCATCCCGTCATTGTCATCCCAGATATCCTCAGTACCGGGACCTGCTGGGGAATTGTCCTTAAAGAAACGAAACTCTATCTGGGTATCCCCCGTTACGGTAGAAAGCAGATAAGTCCATACACTGTCATTATCATCATCATTCATAGAGTCATAATTCCAATTTCCTGATTGGTTGATATCCCAATCAATATAAACCGGGTCTGTGTCATCGGGTAAGACATCAGACATTACCAGATCATAATAGATCGTCACATCGTCTCCCGGTTGTGGAAATTCAGGGTCCCACCACACTGGCATTTTCCACCAAGGAACGGCCATATCCCAGCTTCCTGTACCCTCAATAACACCAACATTGATCTGGTAGTATCCGTCATCAATCAGCTCCGTCCCTCCGTTTTCATTACAGTGCCACAATACGATGGTATTTACATCAACATCACCGGGAGTGTATGGATCTGTAGGAACGGGGAACATATTTCCAAAATCTTCACTAACTGTGCGGATGCGAACCTCATCTACAGAAGCTGTTAAATCTGTTCCAAACCGCAATGGATTATCTGAATAGGGAATAGACGGACTTGATGCAGCTGGCCATGTATTACTTGCTAAAGCTCCATCCCAAAAGAATTCAAGCCGATTGGTAGCACTTAAATACTGGATGTAAATGTGGTGCCAATTGTTGTCAAACGGATCAATTCCATCTACAAATAATTCCCCATAATGCACACCTTCTGTTCCTAAATTTAGTTCAAATCGTTGATTTGTATTATCCCACTGTAATTCCATATCATTATTAGAGCCTGCAGGTTCTAACCGTTCAAAGAGATATTGATCTGTCCCCGTATTTGAATGAAACATGATAAACATTTCAATACTGAATTCGACCGCTCCATCCAAATCCATTGCAGATGTTCCTTCAAAAACTTTAACCGGACTGCCCATTTCAAAACCGTATGAATATTCCTCTTCCTCACTGCAAAAGTCCAACATCACATTCCCGATATCATTAGTACCCCATACATCCACATCGTACACAACGGCGGTCATATCATCACCTTCATCACAATAATCCGTGCCCGTGTTAGGAGAGCCATCTTTATCAAAGAACACACCGAAAGCATAATCATCACCTTCAACAATGCCATCAATGTAATCTGAATATGAGCCGGAGTTAAAGTCGTGCCAGATGGGTCCAACACCCAGATCCGGGTCACCACTTTCCGGATCACCGTTATACCAGATTCCCATATAAAGATTCCCGCTCCAATTCTCGGGAGATTGGATGGTGAAATTAATCTGGCCGCTGCCTGCCCCCGGCTGTACACTAAAATCCCCATCGCTCTCATCCCAGACACCCGGCTCATCTGTTTTCTCAATCTTTACCCGACACGTTGATGACGATGTCATAGGCAGCTGCCAATACTTCCCTCCATCCTGTGCATTAACGCTCCCCACATGCTCAGGATAGGTGGTTCCCCCATCGGTAGAGAAATAAATATCCATCCCCGGATCTCCACCTCCATACCAGTCCCACGTAATGGTTATCCAGTCTCCTGCAGTTAAATTTTCACCTCCGTTAGGATATGTGATCATGACCAAAGGTGCGGATGGATATATCCAAATCGTCCCTGCATTACCATAACCATCCGTCACTGTAACATCACCGCTTACTCCTCTCGGTTCATCGGAATCGGGCCAGTAATCATTGTCCTCATCCACAAAAGCCAGCACATGATACCCGCTTCCATCGAGAAGCGCTGTAAGTCCCAGCATAAAATAATAATTATAGATTGGAAAAGACAAAGAGCCCTCATTCTGATCGTAATACCTGTCCTCCCAGTTATTTGGATCTGCACCAGGCCCAAACAAAGCAATGATTAGATCTCCGGATGTAGATACATCTGAGGAGATATATCCATCAACGCCCTGAGCGCCACCGCTTGGTTGTATGCTGAAATCCCCATCGCTCTCATCCATCGTGGAGGGCATTCCCGGATCCTGAATACGAATCCGGCAATTTGGAGAATTTGCTCCTGAAGGAATGAGCCACTCAAATTGCTGGGATTGAGCGCTCGTCTCCCCAATGTAATAATCGTAGTTTGTACCACTGTCCGTGGAGAGATGAATTTGCACTGCGGGGTCTCCACCGGTCCAATCCCAGGTAATCCAAATAGTCTCGCCTTCGGTGAACGTCTCACCGCCATTTGGATAAGTAACGGTGACCTGATCGCCACCGCCACCCATATCCACAAAGATCTCATTAGATTCACCAATCACCGTGGCAGTCTGTATTGCATATACCTTATAATACCACTGTCCATTGGGCGGGGTATCTGTATAACTAACAGTTGGAGGATATGTTGTACCCAGCAATAAATCACTCTGGGTTACTCCTGGATGGTCTGCTCTATACACCCAGTACTCATCGGAGTTTGTAAAAGAATCCCACTGGAGATTCACATTGGATCCATCTATTGTGAACCAGAGATTGAAATCACCTCCTCCACCGATAGGTTCCAATGCCAGGTTGATTCCGCTGACCGAGCCGGCAGAGAGATCCAAGCCGTCAGGATGCCACACTTCTGCCTCGGGCTGCTGAGGCTGCATCGTGGTGTCTTCATCAAAGAAAGCAGCAATATAGTACAATGCACCTAATGTAGGGTCTTGAATTTCAATTGCATACGGCTGGGGGTTATTAAAATCAATTGGCGGATAAAGAACATATTCAAAATCAGGCATACTCGTACCGGGATAAGGCCATGTATCAGGATCTTCCCAGACATTTATGAAAACCTTGCCATCGGGATAAAAGCCCTCGTGACCGGGATATGTAATGTTGCCGGAGATGGTGGGGGCAGAAACATCGGTTTGATGAAAATAAAACGCACCCATATCTGCTATTGTGCTGTCCGGGTC
>CAZVFT010000004.1:0-52361 GCA_964626495.1 uncultured bacterium | reverse complement strand
CACATTTGCAATTCACACGAACCCATCCCGAAGCTTCAGGATCAGTGTCAGGGTTAACCCTGATGAAATCGGCCTTCGGTGAACAATTCATCAGGAAAATATCCACATATAATTGATATAAATTGCGATACATAAAAATTAATTTTCCTGATGAATTATTCAGGCTAAAAAGACAATCTCAATGGAAGCTCTCGCTCCTTTCAGGGATTCTTATCGGGTTGTCATATCCCCCATTAAAGCTGGGATTTTTTGCCTGGTTTGGTCTGGTTCCTCTATTAATTGTGTTGAGCCGGGAAAGTCTAAAACGGGGTTTCTGGAATGGATTTTTAGCTGGTGTGGGTGCAAATGTCATTGCTGTTTACTGGTTAGCCTTCAATATCGGCACATATCGATGGGCAGCGTTTCTTTCAATGGTGAGTGCTGTATTTTATCTGGCATTGTTCTGGGGTTTGATTGGACTTGCATTTACATGGGTTCATACCAGAACGGGAAAGGGTTTTTTAATCCTCCCCTTTCTGTGGGTCTCTGTTGAATATTTCGTTTCACTTGGCACCCTTGGTTTTTCTTGGATATCTCTGGCGACGACACAAGTGGAATATCTACCCCTTATACAAATTGTAGAAGTAACAGGGATTTATGGAATTACATTCTGGCTGATCGTTTTGAACATTCTCATTTATCGCATGGTAGACCTTCCCAGGATAACTTTTAAAAGAACATTTATTTTGTGTGCAGTTCTGTTTGTTATTCCCTGGATTCTTGGTGGTGTACGGTTGGTATCAATGACATCTAATCCTGGAGATAATAACACCTTTCGCGTCTCGCTGGTACAACCAAATGTTTTTCCAAAGGACAAGTGGGATCCCTCGAAAAGGGATTGGAATTTTCATCACCTTGACTCGCTTTTCGTCGAAGTAGCTAAGGAAAATCCTCAATTAGTCATCTGGCCTGAGAGCGCTGTACCTGCCTATCTTCGTAAAAACAGAAGGCGATTGAAGAAAGTGGTGAAAAGGGTAACGGAGACAAATATACCCCTGTTGACTGGTACGATTGATTGGCAATATGAGGGTGATGAGAGAAAAGTATTCAATGGTGTACTCTTGATAAAATCCGCTGATGATTTATCGATTTTTCACAAAATACATCTGGTCCCATTTGGTGAGTATGTACCTTTATCGGACTGGTTTCCTGTCCTGGATGAAATAAATTTGGGTCAGGGAAATTATGATAATGGGGATACCTATACAATTTTTTATGTGGATTCTATCCAGTTCGCTTCCTGTATCTGTTTTGAGGCTATTTTCCCTGGGCTGGTGAGGGAATTTGTCAGGAGGGATGCTCAATTCCTTGTTGTTGTGGTCAACGATGGGTGGTATGGAAATACATCTGAACCGTTTCAACATGCTATGATTTGTCGTTTCCGAGCCATTGAGAATCGAATGCCGCTGGTGAGATGTGCCAACACCGGAATATCTGTGATTTATGATGCTGCTGGTAGAGTAGTAGAAAAATTGTCAGTAAACAGAGAAGGTATACTCTCTGCTGGCATTTCACCAAAACAAGTTGTAACATTTTATGCAAAATATGGAGATGTCTTTGTACAATTATGCCTGTTTCTTGGTTTAATTTTAGGAGGTTTTATTTGGTTTCGAAATCGTTGAAGATCGGATTGGTTGTTATATCTTTACTGGTTGTCTCTGTTCAGGGACAGATTTATCAGTCAAGCAATGAGGTGCCTTCTCTTAGAAGGGTCATTTTAAAATCTGCTATCTTACCTGGATTGGGGCAGTACAATATTGGAAAATCAGGGACAGGTAAACTCTTCACTATAACCGAGGTTAGCCTTTTTCTTATTCTTTATCAAAGTGTGATGATATTGCACTCTACTGAGAATCGCTTCAAGACATTTGCTGCTGACCACGCTGGGATAAACCCTAGCAGAAAAGATGCTCAGTATTTTGTGGATATTGGGAATTACAACTGTTTTGATGACTATAACGAGGAACAGCAGAGATTTAGGAATCCTAGGAATGTTTATCCTCCTGATGAAGGATATGATTGGGAGTGGGATACGGAAACAAATCGGGACAAATTTCGGGTAATGCGGAAAAAAAGGGATACCGTTAAAAAAATAACCCGTTTTACCATCGGAGGGATTGTTTTAAACCACATAGTTTCTTCTATTCACGCTTTATATCTTCACAGGAAAACTTATGGTATAAGTAAAGCAAGTGTTGTTCCAACGCTGAATCTGGTAACAGGTGAATTTGGATTCCGACTTTCATATGCATTTTAATAAAAGGTTAAATCCACTAACCATCCTGATTCTTGTATTGATATACATAGCTTTGGTATTTAAAGCATCACACATGATTCAACACCTTTTTCTTATGGTTATATTTCTGCCCCTTTTTTCCTCAAAAAATATTCTTCAATCGGTAATTTTCAGAATCAAGCCATTCCTCCTGTTTTTACCATTGATGTTTGGGGTGTACATCGGGATATCATTGATTCTCTCTAATCAAGCCTTCAACGAAATTGTTGTCTCAACAGGACTATCAGCTCTTCGGTTATTCCTGATGATCTTGTCAATGGCATTATTTTTAGGATTATGTAATCTAACATCCCTGATTGATTCTCTACGAACCTTATGGTCGAAGACAGGGATTAAATGGCGATTTATTGAGGATGGGTTTCAACTGCTCTATCTGACATTTCGATTTTTTCCCACATGTCAGGATGATATTCGAAACTATGGTAATTTTGAGAAAGCCTTGGGATTTCCTTCTGATAATGGACGTTGGGGAAATGTTAAAAGATATGCAACAAAACTTCCAGCATTAATTGCTGTATCCTTTCGACGGGCTGAACAGTTAGGATGGGCGATGGAGGTTCGTGATTATGGAAGGATTATACCACGGGGGGTTGCATCACCTGTACCATTTACCGTTATGGATGGAATGGCTCTTACAATCGCTTTACTTTGTATTATAGGATTCAAATCACTTGCCTAATTACAAAATTGTTATCGAATATGACGGCACAAAATTTTTTGGCTGGCAGTATCAGCTGAACCAAAGAACGGTTCAAGGTGAAATTGAAGATGCTCTGAAAAAGCTCAACAACGGTGAGCTAATTCGAATTCACGGGGCAGGCAGGACTGATACTGGTGTACATGCTCGAGGGCAGGTTGCGAATTTTTCTATTGAAAAGACATGGGTTTGTGAAAATTTTCGTCTAGCAATAAACGGAAATATCGGTGAGGATGTAAGGATAAAAAGTTGCGAAATCGTCCCTGATGACTTTCATGCACGGTACAGTGCCCAGCGACGGCGATATCACTACTACTGCCGAACTGATCAGTATATCATTGATCGGAATTATGTCTGGCGGGTTCCTGAGAATTTGGACCTTGAAAAAATGCAAACCAGTGCAAATCTTATTAAGGGGGAAAATGATTTTACCTCTTTCTGTAAATATTCACCGGATTTAGAAAATCGTCGGTGTACTTTCTATCAATCTGAGTGGATAAAACATAAAGATTTCTTAATTTATAAGGTTGAAGCAAATCGTTTTTTACATCATTTAATCAGATATCTCGTGGGAACAATGATAGAAGTAGGAAAGGGAAAAATAGAAGTGGACGGCTTTGGAAAAATATTAAATTCAAAGGATTTTCATTCAAAAGTATTTAAGGCGCCTTCCAATGGACTTTTCTTGGAAGAAGTGATTTATGATTAAGATTAACAAAACAGTCCTGTTAATCGTTTTATCGATTGTGATCATATTTCATGTGTGTTTTGAGCAGGTGTATGCATCAAACATCCGGAAGTCAAGAGAAACTGCCATTACTCGAGCTATAGAAAAAGTTGGTCCAGCAGTAGCGAGTATCAATGTGATCCAGGTAAAAAAGTATCATCATTCACCATTTTTTGATGATCCGTTTTTTCAGTTTTTCTTTCCAGAAGAACCGTTTCAACAGCGAGTACAATCTGTTGGATCCGGCGTGGTTATCAGCTCAGATGGATATATTGTGACAAACCAACATGTAGTCGAGGGAGCAGTTGAAATTATTGTGACTCTTCCTGGAGGAAAGGATTACGATGCCATTATTGTGGGAGCAGATAAAACCTTAGACCTTGCTTTACTCAAAATTGAGGGGCGCGATCTTCCTTACACTAAACTTGGAAACTCGGACGATCTCATTATTGGTGAATGGGTCGTTGCATTAGGGAATCCCTTTGGTTTGTTTGACGTGAATAAACAACCGACGGCAACGGTTGGAATTGTAAGTGCTGTTGATCTTGACTTTGGGAGGGAGTATTCGGGACGTGTGTATCAGGATATGATTCAGACGGATGCTTCAGTGAACCGGGGGAATAGTGGTGGTCCTCTCTGTAATGCCAATGGTGAAGTGATTGGAATTAATACATTCATATTCACAGGGGTGGGGAATGAGGGTTCCATTGGAATCAGTTTTGCTATTCCTATCAATCGGGCAAGAGAAAGTGCTGAGGAGCTGAAAAAATTTGGTCGAATTGATCGGAGTTTTACGACAGGTCTATCGGTGCAACGAGTTAACAAGTCTCTTACACGATATCTTGGTTTACCAAAATTGGGTGGTGTCATCGTGACCGAAGTGAAACCCGGGAGTTCAGCGGAAAAAGCTAAACTGCAGGTTGGGGATGTAATCTACGAGGTTAACAATCAACCTGTAAATTCTAGAAATGAAGTATTACGGGTTATTGAAGAAAATCTTCTCAGAGCAGGGGATAAAGTCAACATACTTTTTTTTCGAGATGACAAAATGCTGACAACAAAATTAGTATTAACTAAACCTGAATAGAGATGATAGCTCCCGAAGGAAAAATAATAATATTCCCATCAGCTGTAATCACAATAGTTTTTTATATCGGTTGGATTTTTACGGGATATACTTTTCTTATGTTTATTGCTATGTTTGGTGGACTGTTTATAATCTTCTGTTTTTATTTTTTTCGAGATCCTCAAAGGAAACTCCCACTGGAGGATCATATTGTTCTCTCACCCGCTGATGGGAAGATAATATGTATAGAAAATATAGAATCCTCTCAGTCTGATTCTATGTCATCAACGAAATTATCAATCTTTCTGTCAATTTTTGACGTACATGTAAATCGGGTTCCCGTTTCTGGAGAAGTAACATCAGTGAATTATACCCCGGGTAAATTTTTTACCGCTTTCAAACAAAAAGCATCACACTTGAACGAACGAACGGAAATACATATAAAATCTGGTGAGACCTTTGTCAAAGTCAACCAGATTGCTGGTTTTATTGCAAGGCGGATTTTGTGTAATCTTCGAGTAGGGGACAGGGTTACACGTGGAGATCGATTGGGATTTATCCGTTTTGGTTCAAGAATTGATATTTTT
This sequence comes from uncultured bacterium, assembly GCA_964626495.1. Taxonomy (GTDB): domain Bacteria; phylum Fidelibacterota; class Marinisomatia; order Marinisomatales; family CAZVFT01; genus JACNLN01. The sequence goes on along the minus strand of CAZVFT010000004.1, from coordinate 46,949 downwards.
CTTCCTGATACTGTGAATCTAACTGTGAAAGTTGGGCAAAAAGTAAAAGGTGGTGAGACTATTTTAGGAGAGTTCGTATGAGAAGACCTCAAGTGAAAATTGGCGTTACTGTTATTCCAAATATATTTACCGTGTTAAATATGTTTTTTGGATTTCTTGCAATTGTGATGATTACCCAGGGAGAGTTTGGAAAGGGAGCATGGCTTATTCTTGCTGCTGCTTTTTTTGATTTGATGGATGGGAATCTTGCAAGATTATTCAATACTCCAACCAAATTCGGCATTGAATTTGATTCTATTGCTGATCTTGTTTCTTTTTGTGTTGTTCCTGCGATTCTTGTCTATTTTGCCTACGTTGATGGATTAAGTCCTCTCCTTGCAGCAGCTATCAGTTTTATTCCCTTATTTTTTGGCGGTATCCGTTTGGCTCGATTTAATGTCATTACATCTAAACATCCCCTTCCATTTTATCTTGGACTAACAACCACAGCAATGGCTGTAATTATGGCCTCTTTCGTCTTGTTTAATCTCAAGTTAAATGGTACCGTTGGAGATCCAAGGATTGCCCTTCCATTGGTATTTCTGTTATCCTATTTGATGATTAGTCCTGTTAGATACGGAAAAGTACCAAATATAAAAAAAGTATTAGATAACAAGTTGTTTTTGTTTTATGTTGGACTGGGATTTATATTTGTTTTGATTTTTGGTTCAATGGCTTTTTTCCCTATGTCAATTTTGTATGTGTTATGGGGATTGATAAATTGGATTATTCACCACAATATTTATGAAATGGAACTGAAGGTTAAACCGGTTACTAACATAAACAAGAAAGGAGAAATGGAGTAAGGTTGGATAGCAATCGGTCAATAAAAGTAATAATTTTAATTTTGTTTGTTGGTGCGATGTTGGGAACATTACTTGGAGAACTCTTGGGTTATATTTTACCTGACGGTGTTGTAAAAAATTTTTTTCTACAGGGTGTGGAATTTTCGTTGGGGGGGTTGTTTGGTAGCGAAAATGATGCCATCTCTCTGGATTTAGGCATAATTGCTTTTGTTCTGGGATTAAGGATTAAATTAAATTTTGTAGGACTTTTCGGTCTTGCTGCGTCCTACTACTTTTTGAGATATTTTCGATAATAATATGGAGGAATCGATTATGTTACATCTATTAAACATCCCGGTACTATTTGGGACTATCGGTGCGTGGGAGGTTATTTTAATCCTCTTGGTTATCCTGCTTCTTTTTGGTGCAAAAAAACTACCAGAACTTGCACGAGGTCTGGGTAAGGGAATTAAAGAGTTTAAAGGTGCTGTCGAAGGGGTAGAAAAAGAGTTAGAGGATGCGGTAGATTCTAACGATAAACCCAAAGAAAAAGACAAACCTACTGAGAAATAAACTTTCCGCTTGATGTCTGAACTTTCGCGACAAGCGGGTGGAATTGTGCTCCGTCACTATCATTTTTCAGATTATATAGTTTTTGAAATCCCGTTTGTTTTGGGGAAACTTGCCTTGAGTTTCGACTATCAATATTCAAGTGATAGGTAACTTTTTAGTGAAGAAACAATTCTCATTTTTTGTCATTATATAGAACGTAATTATTCCACGTAACCTGTGTTTGAATTTACACATCCATGGATTCTATTTCTGTTAGCAATTGTTATATTTGCAGTATGGTGGTATATCCGCTGGGGACAGTATCGTGAGGGGACGATTCAATTCTCCTCGTTGGATCTGCTTAAACGAGTCAAGAATCTTTCCGGTGGGTGGAAGATAAAGGTTCTATTTACTCTAAGGATGATTATTATCAGTCTGCTTGTGATGGCAATGGCTCGACCAAGGGCGGTCATTGATTTATCGGAAACTTCTGTCAATGTTGTTGATATTATGCTGATACTTGACATCAGCAGCAGTATGCTGGCTGAAGATTTCAAACCCAATCGGCTAGAGGTTGCAAAAAAAACAGCAGAAGATTTTATCAATGACCGAGAAGGTGATCGTCTGGGACTTTTAATCTTCGCAGGTGAAAGTTATATTCAATGTCCACTCACCATCGATTATGAGGTTCTTCAAAATCTATTGAAACAAGTTACTATCATCGATAAGGAGCATGATGGTACGGCGATTGGGATGGCTATCGCCCATGGCGTAAATCGTCTTCGTGATAGTGACGCTGAAAGTAAAGTTATCATTCTCCTCTCAGATGGAAGCAACAATGCCGGCGAGTTAAATCCATTGACATCTTCTGGGTTTGCTCAGGAATGTGGGATCAAAATTTATACAATTGGTATTGGAACAAAAGGTAAAGCACTCTATCCGGTGGATGATCCTATTTTAGGAAAGCGACATGTTCAGGTGGAGGTAGATATTGATGAAGAGACCCTGCGGCAGGTGGCAGAGCGTACCAATGGGAAGTATTTCCGTGCTACTGATGAGGAGAGTTTAGTGGAGGTTTATGAACAGATTGATCAACTGGAAAGATCAGAAATTCAGGTTAAAGAATATCTTGAATATCGTGAACTTTTTGCCTGGTGTCTTATTCCTGCTCTTTTTCTGGCATTTAGCGAAAGAATTATTTCCGAAGGAATTTTTCGAAGGAAAATGTAATGGTTAATTTTCGATATCCTTATATTTTCGCCTTTTATGGATTACTTGCTCTCTTTGGTATTTTACAGTGGGTATGGAGGAAGCGGAACTCCGAGGAACTTAGTCATTGGGGAAGTGAGAAGGTCAGGGATCGACTCTTTTCACAGATAAATCAATCAGCGATTCGCTGGAAAAATCGAATGACATACTGGGGATTAATTCTCCTGATATTTGCAGCAACCGGTCCTCAGATTGGAATGAAATTGACAGAAGTGAAGCGGAAAGGGGTAGATGTTTTGGTAGCTCTGGATATTTCAGCCAGTATGCAGGCAGAAGACGTGAAACCAAACCGTCTTGAAAAAGCAAAGTTTGAAATTTCCAGATTGATATCCAACCTCAAAGGAGACCGTATTGGAATTATTGTGTTTGCCGGAACTAGCCATTTATATCTTCCATTGACGAGGGATTACGATGCTGCAAGACTCTTTCTCGGGGCTATTGATAGCAAATTAATTCAGACACAGGGAACAGCTTTACGAGACGCATTGGAATTAGGAATGAAATCGTTCCCCCTAGAAAGTGAAAAATACAAAGTTCTCGTTGTGATTACAGATGGAGAGGATCACGAAGGTCTGGCTCTGGAATTTGCCCACGAAGTAGCCAGCGCAGGCGTAATCATACATACTGTGGGTGTCGGGACACCTGTTGGGGGACTCATTCCTGTCTTTGATGATAACGGTAACAGAATCGATTACAAGAAAGACCGACGGGGAAAACTCATCACCACCATCCTAAATGAAGGAATGTTAAAAGACCTTGCCCTGGCTGGAAATGGGGTTTTTACACGGTTTGACAACCGAGCCAATGCGGTAGTAGATTTGCTGAATGTTATTAACGCTATGGAAAAACGGACATTGAAAACACATCAATATTCCCAGTTTGAGGACAGATACCAAATATTTCTTTCAGCATCGTTAATTTTATTTGTAACTGACTTATTTGTAACAAATCGAAGAAAAAGACGGGGAACCTGGCATGGTCGGTTTGTGTAGAGCATCAGGTTTTTTGATAATAATCCTTTCGATACTCTTTGCTCAGGAGGAATCTGAGACAGAAAGTAACTTAGAACCGGATTCCAAAGGTCTGGAGTATTACGAATCAATTCTTCAAAAATATCCCGGTATGGCGGAAGCTCACTTTGGGGCAGGACATTCGGCTTACATCATGGGCGATTATGAGCAAGCGCTCTCAGAGTTTGAATCCAGCTTAACATTGGATGATAAACGTTTGAAATCGAAAGTATTTTACAATCTTGGAAATACGTTATTTCAACAGGGGAGATATCAAGAAAGTAGTGCTTCATTTCGGAAAGCTCTTGAATTAAATCCCGAAGATGTAGATGCAAAATACAACTATGAATTATGCCGCTTGATGTTGCAACAGATGCAACAACAACAGTCGCCTGAGTCAGAACAATCGCAAGAACAGGATTCCACAAGTCAGCAGGAGAATCCACAGAAACAGCCTCAGGAAGGTGAAGAGGGGGAACAAGAACAATCACAACCTCAACAGATGCCCCAGGATGAACAAACATCTGAGAAGCAGCAGTCTCAACCACAACCTCAGGAGATGAAGGAGGAAGACAATAAACCTGACCCGCCTGCTCCCTCTGAAGGAGGGCGGGCATGTGTAGAAGCGATTTTAAATGCTCTGAAAGCAGATGAGAAAAATTTAATGAAAAGGCGATTGGAAACAGCCAAATCAAAAAAGCTGGAAAAAGATTGGTAGAATGCTGTACCATAGATTAATGATGATATTCTTCTTAGTCTCTTCGATTTTCAGTCAGGTTAAGGTTTATTCGACAGTTGACGTCAACCAGATTACCCTGAATGAAACCATTAACTTCAAAGTTGTGACAGAGGGCTCCAGTGGTTATCCACAGGTGGATATAACGCAAATCAAAGATTTTACCATTATCTCCGGACCGGCACAAAGCAGCAGTTATCAGTGGATAAATGGTCAGATGTCCAGCACAAAGTCACTGTCCTGGACATTGCTACCCAATCGGACAGGTTCATTAACCATTCCTGCATTAAAGTGTGTGGTGGATGGAGAAAAACAGACCCTTAAATCAATAACAATTACAGTGTTAAAGACTAGACAGGAAAGGAAGACAAAGAAAAAAAAGCGAGCTAAAACTGTTGAAGAAACTCCGATTATATTTCTCGATGTTAAGGTGAATAAGAATGAAGCATTCCAGGGGGAACAGATTACGGTTTACTATAAATTGTATTCACGGGTTAATCTTCGTCAATATTCTGTGGAGAAGAAACCTGAATGTATTGGTTTCTGGCAGGAAGAGTTATCGGTACCGAGACAACCCACATTCAGAGAGACTTCTGTGAAGGGAGTTCGGTATCAGGTGGCGACATTGAGCAAGGTGGCACTATTTCCCACAAGGAGTGGGGAATTGGTTCTGGATCCTATGGTGTTGAACTGTACCTATGAAGTCCCTTCTAAGACGCGACGTTCTCCTTTTAACTTCGATTTTTTCTCAGATTCCTTTTTTACTCGAACTGCCAAGCAGATTGTCCGATCTGTACCTGTAAAATTCAAAATAAAACCAATTCCAATAGAAAATAGACCTGATAATTATACTGGAGCGGTGGGGAAATTTTCTCTGATGTATGTTATTGACACTGTGGTAACAGAAACAAACCAAGCCGTATCATATATCATTGAGCTTGAAGGGACTGGGAATTTTAATCTTTTTGAATTGACAGAACCGTCATTTCCGGAAGGGTTGGATGTATATGAACCGAAGGTAACATTTCAAAAGGGATTTCGTGACGAAATTTCTGGTGTAAAAAGCTGGGAATACATTATTATTCCAAGGCGGGAGGGACGGTTTTTAATTCCCCAGAGCGAGTTGTCTTTTTTTAATCCTGCATCTGGTAAATGGAAACAGGCATCTACTAAAATAATTGAATTAACAGTTCAACCAAGTAAGGAAAGATATATTACTTCTTCCGGATTGACGAAGGATGAAATTGTTCTGCTTGAAAGCGATATTCGACATATCCGGTCGTCTTCAATTCGATTCAAGTCGGTAAGTCAGAGATCGGTGCCGGCTTTTGTAATCTGGATGAATCTTATTGCTATAATGCTGTTTGGGGGACCCAAAATAGTGGGAACTTTGCGGTCTCAGTGGAATCGTGATCCCGCGAAGGTAAGGGCACGGGGAGCTTTGACTCGTACTCGTAAAAGGTTATTGAAAATACATACCTCGGAATCTTACGATCAGGTTGCTCAAACAGTGTATGATTATGTTGGTGATAAGACAAACTTTGCTTCTGCAAATCTCGATCCAGATAGTGTTAAAAAAATGCTTGATGATCGAATACCCAGTGAAAAGATCAATCGACTAGTTGAAATTTTGGCAACCTGTGAACAGGGTAGATTTTCGCCGGAAGCTCTTCCAGAGGAAACGAGTGCAGTGTTGCTGGCAAAAGAAGTACTGGTACTTCTAAAGGAAATCAATTCGAATCTATGAAGATAAAAAGCTATATCATTTGTTTTTTTTGTATTCCGATGGTGATTTTCTGTCAGCAGGACTTTCTGAATGGTATCTTTCAGGAAGCAAATGACCATTATCTAAACCAGCGATACGCTGAAGCGATAAATCTCTATAATCATGTGATTCAACAAGGATATGAACACGTGGATCTCTATTATAATTTGGGGAATGCCTATTATCGATTAGGAAGATTGGGAGATGCTATCTGGGCTTATGAGAAGGGCTTGAAGTTACATCCCAAGGATGAAGATATTCGATTTAATTTAAAAGTTTCTAATGCTCGGATAGTAGACCGGGTTGAGGTTCCGGAAGGATTTTTTCTCATCGAGTGGTATGGGGCTCTCAAACACGGATTTTCCCCTCGTCAATGGTTGTTACTTATCAGTTCTCTGTTTCTTGTTTCCTCTGTGGTATTTGCTTTATCCAGCTTTGCTTCCCCATCTTTGAGGAGTTGGATTAAAAAAGTATCAACCATTGGACTAATTATTACCATGATTTCTCTATTTATTTATATTGATTTACGTTTTGAAGTGTCTGACCTTAATGAAGCTATTATCGTTACCGATGATGGCAAAGTATATTCTTCACCTACAGAAATTGGTAAAGTGTTGTATATCGTCCATGAAGGGACAAAGGCAAAAATCACACAGGAGCAATTTCCCTGGTTGGAAATTGAACTTATCGATGGCAAAAAAGGGTGGCTCAAAGCAGATCACCTGAGGAGACTGTGAAATGAACAATATAATTCTACCAATTTTTCTATTAACCATGATATTGGCTCAAGAAAATACAACAAACTTTGATGAATCGTTTGATCCACTTCAGCTGGATGAACCTGAACTGGAATGGCCAATGATGATCTGGCCAGACTCTGTTGTTCAGATAAAAGCTCCTCAGGTAAGTCCCGATTCCACTGTTCAAGGGTACCGGATTCAGGTCATTTCCACCAAAGATTATGAGATTGCAGAAGGAATTAGAGACAGCCTGATCTATCAGTTTGGAGAAGAAATCTATGTTGTGTTTGATTCCCCCAATTACAAGGTACGAGTGGGTAATTTTACAAATCGATCGGAAGCTGAGAAAATTCAACAACAAATAGTGCAAATGGGGTATAAATCCACTTGGATTATCCGGACAAAGGTTATTTACAAACCAAAAGTCTGGTAAGTATTTTTTAGTTTCGTTAATTCCCCGGAAATCCCCGACAACTCGGGACGGGCTGTTTTACGCATCACATATCACGTTTTACGCTTTACGCTTTTTTGTGGCAAATTATCCGAATTAGTAAGAATGGAAAAGATAATTGTAAGGGGAATCGTCTACTTATTTCCGTCGGGAAAAGGGTTGTTCTCGACAATTCTCATATCTAAATTACAATGAAAGGAACGTTTATTGTTTAAGTTGAATGAGTGAACTCCAGAAACCGCGAATCAGTCAAAAGCCTGACAGGTTTACGCTAATTCTCGCTAATGCAAAAAGTCTATCTTCAACAATATATGAAGTTAATAATCTCATACTTTTGTAAAAACACCTTTTCGGAGTGGACTCTTTAATGGTATTGATAAAGATATGTTTTAAAATCAATTTTTTATGGATCATTAGATTTAATTCTAAAAGATTCGTTTCAGGAAGTTTCACTGGTCACTCTAAAAATTAGAAATTGAGAGAATAAATGTCCGGACACAGTAAATGGTCAACCATTAAGCGGAAGAAAGGTGCTCTCGATCAGAAGCGGGGGAAAATATTCACGAAGATCATAAGAGAGATCACTATAGCAGCTCGTCTTGGTAGCAGTGACGAGAATACCAATCCCAGGTTACGGAAAGCTATTCTAACGGCAAAGGCAGCCAATATGCCTGCCGATAACATTAAGCGTGCTATCCAGCGTGGTACCGGTGAACTTCCAGGTGTTTCCTATGAAGAGGCTATTTTTGAAGGATATGGTCCCGGAGGAGTAGCCATAATGGTGGAGGTGATGACAGATAACCGGAAACGGACAGTGGCTGAGCTCCGCCATCTGATGACCAGATATGGTGGAAATCTTGGTGAGCCTGGATGTGTAGCGTGGATGTTTGAAAAAAAGGGGTTGCTCACTGTTAATAAAGATGATGTTAATGAAGATATTCTGTTTGAGCACATTATTGAAGGGGGAGGAGAAGATTTTTCTGAAGAGGAAGATGCTTTTGAAATTACTACAGCCCCTGAGCATTTGATTGATGTCCACGAGTATCTGGAAAAACAAGGATTCGTCATTAGAAACTCAGAGATTGAAATGCTGCCGAAAAATACCGTGAGGGTAACAGGCAGTGATGTTGGGAAAGTACTGAAACTGATGGAATCTCTGGAGGATCATGATGACATTCAGAAAGTTCATGCAAATTTTGATATTCCTGATGAAGAGTTGGTGGGAGTGGAATAAGTGGTGCGAGTGATTGGAATTGATCCGGGAATATCTACTACGGGTTTTGGAGTTATTGAAGGTAATGATGACACACTTAAGGTTGTTACATTTGGAACTATTGTTCCATCAGCAAAAAAACCTATTTATGATCGGTTATCTATTCTGTACGATCGTATCTGTCAAGTTATTCATGAGTATCAACCTACTGAGATGGCTGTTGAGGAATCTTTTTTCAGTAAGAATCCAAGGACAGCACTTGTATTGGGTCAGGCACGAGGAGTTATTCTTCTGGCGGGAGCTCATCAACACATCAAGTGTTTTGAATATCCCCCAAGGAAAATTAAAATGTCCGTTGTTGGGAGTGGAGCTGCTTCCAAGGAACAGGTTCAATTTATGGTGAAATCTATTCTAAAACTGGATGAACCCCCTTCATCCTTCGACATTACTGATGCCCTCGCAGCAGGACTGTGTCATTTGAATCAGATGAAATTATCGTAAAATATGATCAGAAATCTCTTATAAAGGTTTATTTGCTATGATCGACTTAGTCAAAGGAAAATTACGAGATAAAACACCAACCACCGTAAATGTGGACATTGGCGGGATATCATTATCCATCGCAATTCCCATCTCTACGTTTGATTGTTTACCTGCAACCGGTAAGGAAGTAGAGCTGTTGACGTATCTCAATGTCCGGGAAGATGCACTGGAATTATATGGTTTTCAGTCTCACGAAGAGCGTAATCTTTTTAATATGCTCATCGGGGTCAGTAAAATTGGTCCCAAACTTGCTATGAATATCCTGTCTGGAACCAATCCAGATGATTTCAGACGTCGCATTGTTGCGGGTGATGTAGGAGCATTACGAGCGCTACCCGGAATTGGTCCAAAAACTGCTGGTAGAATCATTCTGGAGTTGAAAGAAAAATTGGTGGTTGAAAAGGAAGAACAGTTTGTCCAGGAAATGAGCAAGGAGGAGACAGGGGAATTTGACGGGGCAATGAAGGCTCTTACTACATTGGGCTATACCCGTGGAGAAGCATTTAAATCTTTATCAGAAATGAAGCGGAAAAACGAGTTTGAAGGAGAACTCGAGGATATTATCAAAAAGGCATTAATGAGTTTGTCGTAACGATGGGATGTTACCTTTCAGTTAGGTATGGTTTCTTGAAAAAAGGTTTATGGTTCGTGTTTTAAGTGTCAATTTACCGATGATAAAGTTGCTTAATTACTTGTAACTTTTAACTTGGAACTTGATTCTCCAATTCATTCCCAATATAAAACTAACTTGACCTATTCATCAGCCACCCAGATACGGTCATTCTTCCCTACCTGCCCGAAAGATGTCAGGCGGGCGGGGCAGGCAGATGAACGCAGATAAACACGGATATGTTTAAAGATAAAAGAATTGTCTATGAAAAATCTTTTTCGTTATGTTGAAACAGCAAATTATTGTAACTCCCATTATAAAAATACTTTGCGGTTCTTTGCGACCTTTGTGGTGAATAATTTAGGCTAAGTCATTACATACCTAAAATATGTGCGCCTTAAAAAATCTATTTAACTTAATAATGGAAGTTTAAAAATGTCATCTTTATCGAAGTTTGTACTTTCATTTTTACGAAGAAACCTATTGAATTATAAAGACATTTTGTCTTAATATTTCTCACAATATTTACTTCAGAACTGCTTGATATTTGAACGGAGGATAAATTGTCAGTTGTAAAACCATTCAGAGGTTTAAGACCAAAACCAGAATTCGCCCAAGAAATAGCTTCTCCACCCTATGATGTATTGAACACACAAGAAGCCAGAAAAATAGCCAAGAACAATCCAGATTCCTTCCTGCGGGTGAACAAAGCCGAATTGGAATTTGATGACACGGTTAATCCTTATAGCGAAAGAGTCTATCAGCGGGGGAAGGATAATCTAACAAAGTTAGTAGATAATGGATTGATGGTTCGTGATTCCAAGCTGTGCTTTTATCTCTACCGGTTGACAATGAATGAGCAGAGTCAAACTGGACTGGTAGCTTTGACTTCCGTGGATGAATATGATGCCGGGTTAATTAAAAAACATGAACATACCCGCCCGGAAAAGGTAAACGACCGAGCGAACCATATTGAATTCCTTAAGGCTCAGGTGGGTCCCGTATTTTCTACTTTTCGGAAGGATGAGATGATTACTGAAATATTCCTTAAAATCACTTCAGGTCCTTCCACCATCGATTTTGTTGCAGACGATGATGTTAGGCACGAATTCTGGGTAGTGGCGGATGATAATCTTATAAAAGAGATTGTCAATGCATTTGCTAGACTGCCCCATCTTTATATCGCCGATGGTCATCATCGAAGTCAGTCCGCATCAGAAGTGTGCCGCCGTTTTCGCAAAAAGTATCCAGATTTCACCAGAGATGAACCATTCAATTACTTTCTCAATGTGATGTTTCCCGACTCTGAGTTGAACATTCTGGCATATAATCGAGTGGTGAAGGATTTGAATGAGTTATCATTATCAGAGCTCCTCCAGAAAGTTTCAGAGACGTTTGTTGTTGAACCCAATGAGAATGAAATAACGCCAGCAGAACCTCACACCTTTGGGATGTATTGTGAAGGACAGTGGTTTTTACTCATATCGAAAGATGGGACATTTGATTCTGATGATCCAACGGGCTCCATTGATGTAGCAATTCTGGGAAAGAATCTCGTCGCTCCTATTTTAGGAATCAGCGACCCCAAAACGGATAAACGGATTAATTTCGTTGGAGGGATCCGAGGAACGAGGGAACTGGTGAGATTAGTGGATTCTAATGAGTACAAATTGGCTTTTTCGCTTTATCCTACGTCAATTCAGCAGCTGTTAAATGTTGCTGATGCTGGAAAAGTGATGCCGCCGAAATCCACTTGGTTTGAACCAAAACTACGTAGTGGAATGATCATTAATTTGTTAACTAATTGAGAAAGGGGAAAATGATGATAATACTTATATCTGATGCTTTTGATCCGGGTTTACCGGAGATACTTTCCAAATATGGAGAAGTCACCGATGATAAAAGTCGTCTTCCTGAAGCGGAAGTTGTACTTGTCCGAAGTAAAACTAAGGTTACAAAGGAATACATCGATTCAGCACCAAACCTGAAACTGGTGATTCGTGGTGGTGTGGGTCTGGATAATGTAGACTTGGATTATGCAAAAGAGAAAGGAATCATAGTCAGGAATACACCTGAAGCCTCTTCCATAGCTGTAGCTGAAATAGCCTTTGCTCTCATGATTGCTCTTCCCAATCATCTCTCTGTGGCGGATCAATCCATGCATGAAGGTAAGTGGCTCAAGAAACAGTTAAAACGGACAGAGTTGTATGGAAAGACTCTTGGAATTATTGGTCTTGGGCGAATCGGAATGGAGGTAGCAAAGCGAGCCATTGCGTTTGGAATGAAGGTTATAGCGTATGATCCCTATGTAACATCCAACGATTTTGCAGAAATGAAACCAGATATGAAAGGTGTCCTGAGTGTTGCTGATTATGTTTCTTTGCACCTTCCTCTTACTGATGAGACGAAGGGTATCATCAACAAGGAGATTCTCAGTGAATTCAAAGATGGAGCTTATCTTATTAACTCAGGAAGAGGAAAAACCGTTATTGAAGAGGATGTAGCGGAAGCCTTAAAAAGCGGGAAACTGGCAGGTTTTGGAAACGATGTCTGGTACTCCGATCCTCCAGAAGATTCGCCGCTAATGGATGCTCCTAATGTCCTGATGACTCCACATCTTGGTGCATCCACGAAGGAAAACCTGTTGAGAATTGGAGAGATCATTGATCGAATCATTGGTAAATATGTTGGTTGATAATTCTATTGGTAAACGATCTAACGAAGCAATCAATAAAATAAAGGAAAAGTCATGACAAAACGAGTATTTAACTTTAACCCCGGTCCCGCAATACTCCCACTGGAAGTTCTTGAAACGGTTCAGGAAGAACTGCTGGATTACCGGGGAACGGGCATGTCCATTTTAGAGAGTTCTCATCGATCTCCTGAATATGAAGAAGTCAACAGTTCTGCAATTTTTCTAGCTAAGGAAATTATGGGGTTAGGCGAGAACTACAAAGTGCTGTTTGTAGGTGGAGGTGCATCCACCCAGTTTGCGTATATCCCTCTCAATTTTCTCCACGAAGGCAAGACAGCAGCTTATGTAGATACAGGAACCTGGACGACAAAAGCTATTAAAGAGGCTCAAAATATCGGTCAGGTTCATATCGCAGGGTCGTCAAAGGATGCTGATTATACATTCATACCCGAACCAGCTGATATTGATTATCCTGAAGATGTTGCTTACCTGCACATTACCACCAACAATACAATCAAAGGGACTCAATATCACACATTTCCTGACACTGGTAAAGTTCCTCTAATCAGCGATATGTCATCCGATATCTGTTCGCGGCAATTGGATTTTTCCAAATTTGCTATGTTTTACGCTGGAGCTCAAAAGAATCTTGGGCCTTCTGGTATCACGTTAGTAGTCATTCGGGATGACCTCCTGGAAAAATGTAAAGAGGGACTCCCCACAATGATTGATTATCGTACTCAGGCAGCGAAAAATTCCCTATTTAATACGCCTCCCGTTTTTGCTGTGTATATCGTCAAATTAGTTCTCGAATGGATCAAAAATCAGGGTGGACTCACTGCGGTAGAAGAAGTAAATCGTAAGAAAAAAGATGCAATATATCGCTTGATTGAAACGTATCCCGAATTTTTCAGGGGTACCGCAGAAAAAGAAAGTCGCAGCTGGATGAATGTTACTCTTCGCCTGCCAAATGAGGATCTGGAAAAAAAGCTGATAGCTGAAGCGAAAGAAGCTGGTTTTGTGGGGTTGAAAGGACACAGAAGCGTGGGTGGTATCCGAGTTTCTATGTATAATGCTATGCCTCTTGAAGGAGCCGAGAAAGTGGCTGAGTTTATGGAGGATTTTAGAAAAGCTAATGGGTGAATGATGATGGTTGAGGGATGATGGATAATGGTTGATAGAGGAAGGAATTAAAGAGAATAACCGGAGTTTACCCTTCGGGGTTTTATAGAATGTTAAGTGATGAAGGAAGAAGATTGTGGATTTATGGAGTGGTGCTCCAGAAGGGAGCTCCTATGGAGGAGTGATGGAATTGTGTAAATTGCATACTGTATGATATCACGGTTTATAAAGAGGATATGAACTGCATAGTCTTAAACTATACAACATTAGTCAGTAAGATATTTAAGTAATTTGAATAACTGATGGACTTAAAAAAAACATCTCTCTACGAAATACACCGGGAACTTGGTGGTAAAATAATTCCCTTTGCTGACTATGAGATGCCGGTACAATATTCCGGTATTATGGATGAACACCTGACAGTTCGGGAAAAAGTGGGGATATTTGATCTTTCGCATATGGGTGAATTTGAAATTAGAGGTAAGGATGCTGAGGCTTTTCTTCAGAGAATGACCATCAACGATGTATCTCAGCTTGATGTGGGACAGGCACAATATACCGCTATGTGCTATGAAACTGGCGGCATCGTGGACGATTGTATTCTGTATCGTCTGGAAAATCATTATCTTCTAGTTGTTAATGCAGCGAATATTGAGAAAGATTTGCTGTGGTTAGAACAGCATCTTGAAGGAGATGTTGAACTTTACAATACTTCTGATGAAACAACTCTCATAGCCGTTCAGGGACCTAAATCTCGAGAGGTTTTACGTAACGTACTCAATGAATCAATCACTGTCCATAAGCTGAAATTTTATCATGTAACAGAAACAACGATTGATGGAATTCCACTTTTATGTACTAGGACGGGATATACTGGAGAATTGGGATATGAACTCTATGTGAAAGATAGAGATTTGGCCAGGTATTTATGGGATGAGATTATGTTGATTGGGGAACAACACGGGATAAAACCAATCGGTCTTGGAGCTCGTGACTCTCTCCGACTGGAAATGAAATATTGTCTGTACGGTAATGACATTGACGAAACCACAAACCCTATCGAAGCTGGATTGGGATGGATTACTATAGTTGAGTCAGATAATTTTATTGGAAAAGAAGCTATTCTTAATGTAAAACAATACAAATCCAATCGCCGACTGGTTGCTTTTGGATTGACGGAAAGAGGAATTCCACGACATGGATACAAAATATTTGTTGAAGGTGATGAAGTGGGTTTTGTAACAAGTGGGGGACATTCACCCTGTCTGAAAAAGGGGATTGGTCTTGGATACGTTTTAAGGAAATATGCAAAATCCGGTACTGAAATTCAAATTGAGATTCGGCAGAAGTTCATCAAGGCTCGCATTGTTAAACCACCATTCTGGAAACATGGCTCTTTAATGGAATAAATCAATTGAGGTTTTCCTTTATTTACCTCAGATTATATGATGTAATTATTGTGATATTTAATAATGCAAAATAGGCGAAATGAAATAATAGGGATTCTTCTTATCGTTGTATCCCTCTTTGTACTTCTGAGTATGATCACCTTTGATCCCGCTGAGGAACCTGCAATCTCAAAGCATATTGCCATCAACAATTTGATGGGAATATTTGGCGTCTATGTTTCGCACTGGTTAATCAAAATGACGATTGGTTATGCAGCGTATATCTTTCCTCTCTTGGGACTTATCTGGGGCTGGTGGATATTCAGTAAAAGACCTGAAAAAGCCATGGTGAAGTTGACAATATATGTGTTGGCTCTTGCCCTATTAACGGCTGTTTTGATTGGTTTGCCTGCGGCTATTAAAGATTCATATGAAGCGATTAGTTACCACTATTCAGGATTGTTAGGCTGCTTGTTGGCAAATTTAATTCACGACTTTCTCGGTACCATTGGAAGCTGGATTTTTCTTATTGGACTTGCCCTAATATTAATCCGGGGTTATTTCAGCTGGAGTCTTTATTGGCCCTTCAAAAAGACAGGTGAAAAGATTACCAGGTACAAAGACCGTCGAAAAATGTTAGCTTCTGAGAAAAAAAGGGAAGATGCACGGAAAAGACACACCAAAAAACTGTTAGAGCAACTTAAGGTAAAACAACCGAAAGGAGAAAAAGCTCCAGAGCAATTGACTATCGAATCCGTTGAACCCTCTCGGCAACCGACGCCAGAACCCAAACCTGTTTCTGATGAAAAAAAGGTTGAACCTTCGAGAGGAGAATCCATAGCTCAGATGGACAACGAGAAGGAATTCACTATTGGAGAAGAGGTAATCGAGGATGAGGTAGATCTCGATACGACTACGAAGCGTCCAACCAGACAGTATCAGCTGCCCTCTGTTGATCTTCTGAATATGCCGATTGAGGTAAAATCCAGCACAAGCTATGATGAGCTAGTAGCAAAAGCCAATTATTTGGTGCAGTCCCTTCAAACATTTGGAGTTGAAGGGAAAGTAGTCAATATCTCTCCTGGTCCCGTCATTACTCTGTTTGAAGTGGAACCGGCAGAAGGTGTTCGTGTCAGCAAATTTGTGCAACTATCGGACGATCTAGCACGGGTAATGGAAGCACAAAAAGTAAGAGTAGTTGCTCCCATACCTGGGAAATCGACTGTCGGTATTGAAATCCCGAATCGTTATCCATCCATTGTTTATCTCCGTTCTGTTATTAATTCTGGAAAATATGTGAATTCCACTTCAAAGTTAGCAGTCGCACTGGGGAAAACCACCAGCGGTGAAAATTATATGATTGAAATTGATGAGATGCCCCACCTTCTGATTGCCGGAACCACAGGATCAGGAAAATCGGTATGTATCAATACCATCATTACCAGCATTCTATACCGAGCCACCCCGGATGAAGTTCGTTTTATTCTTATTGATCCGAAAAAACTTGAGATGTCCGTGTATCGTTCTCTTGATAAATATCATTTGCTCACCACTGAAGATATTAATGAATATGTGATAACCACACCAGAAAACGTTGTGTTTGCCCTCAGGGCTGCTGAGCAGGAAATGGTTCGTCGGTATGATGTTCTTGCAGAAGCCACAGTACGTAACATTAAGGAATTTCAGGAAAAAGCAAAAACGGACACAAATCTGGAGAAAATGCCATACATTTTGGTAATTATTGATGAGCTGGCGGATTTGATGATTCACTCTCCAAAGGATGTGGAAGCTCCCATTGCACGCCTCGCACAAATGGCGCGTGCTGTTGGAATCCACCTTGTCTTAGCAACTCAACGTCCATCCGTAGATGTTATCACAGGGATCATCAAAGCTAATTTCCCTGCCCGGATCGCTTTTCAGGTAGCTACACGTGTGGATTCCCGAACAATTGTTGATAGTAACGGAGCTGAAAAATTGATAGGAAAAGGAGATATGTTGTTTCTTCCTCCTGGCACTTCTGAACTTATCCGTCTTCATAATTCATATGTCACATTAGAAGAAATAAATAATGTTGTTGACCATATTACCAAACAGCCCACACCAGAAGAGTTGAAACTGGAGGGAATGAAAGTACATATCTCCGGTGAGGAAATTGGTAGAGAAGGGGACAGGGATGAACTGTTTAATGAAGCGGTTCGATTGGTGGTAACACATCAGCAGGGATCCATTTCTCTGATTCAGCGCAGGCTCCGTATTGGTTATTCCAGAGCAGCAAGACTCATCGACCAGATGGAACAAGCAGGTATTGTAGGACCTTTTACGGGAAGTAAAGCCAGGGAGGTCTTGGTTGATGATAACTACCTCTCAAGTCTGGATGATAATGGGTGGTAGGATACGGATTCTTCCCATCTTGATCAATCTGGTGTACTTCTTTTTTTTCATAAGTGCCACCACATTGAATCCCCAAAATCTTATTAAAACTCCAGAATTAATTCTCGATCATCTGGTGACCTCTGTCGCAGATACCGGTGGTCTTGTTTTTACGGTTCAGTGGTATTACGAATTTGAGGGTGATTCATGGACTGGAGAGGGAACTCTTCAAGTTTTAGGAAAAGATTATTTGAAACTCGAACTTCCTTACCAGGAAGTGCTGATCAAGAAATCAACAATTATGATGAAATATCCAGAAACTGACCAGTTAATAATTGACCATTTCAACCGACAGGATCCATCCAACATTTTTGCCCTCTTTTTAGGTGAATTTGATTTATTCTATGTCGAAAGCGCAGAGCGAGTGGGAACCTCACTGGTTGAATTGCTATTGGTGGGAAAAACAATGGTTGGCTTCGATAAATTGAAGATTTTAGTAGATGAAAACAGTTGGCTTCCTCAATTGATTTATGCTACAGCCGGTGAGGATATTCAGGTCTCCATTCGAATCAATCGAGTTTTACCGTTGAACGATCCAAAGTGTTTAATTCAAGGAAATCTGACAGCTGGTGAAATCATAGATTTGAGAGAGTGAGATGAAAAAGCTATTGGTTGGAATAATTATCAGTGCTTTAGGATTGTATCTTGCATTCCGGAAAGTGGATATTCATTCTCTTGGTAATGCCCTTGGTCAGGCTCATCTCGGGTGGATTTTAGTGGCAGTTTTATTGTTACTTGGGAGTGTTTGGGTCCGGGCTATTAGATATCGTATTATTGTCTTGCCCATTAAACAGATTCGGCAATATCCGCTATTTGCCAATATTATGATTGGAAATTTTGGGAATAATGCTCTTCCTCTTCGTCTGGGTGAAATCTTGAGAGCCTATGCTTTGAAAATGGATGAAAAGGTTTCAGCAAGTTCAGCTTTTGGGACAGTCGTAGTAGAACGGGTTGTGGATATGGTTGGTTTTCTGGTGTTTCTTATTATTATTTTTATTTGGGGGGATGTTCCACAAGCATTCTCTATACCAGGGATTATTATTGGTATATCAGTAATTCTTGTTGGCATTATTTTATGGTGGATATCCAAAACCCATCAGGAATGGATAGTAAAATTTGAAAAGCTATCCATTTTTCAGAGGAAATATGGACAGAAGGCTATTGAAATAATTGATAAATTTGTTCAGGGATTAATCGTACTTAGAAAAACCAAACACGTAAGCCAGATTCTTGTTATTACTCTGTTACTCTGGTTTATCTACTTAATGGTAACTTTTGCTTCATTAAAAGCAGTTCATATCACCGCGAATGGGATGCAGGCGGGAGTACTTCTGATAGCGACTTCACTGGCGATATCAATCCCATCTGCTCCCGGATTTATAGGAACCTGGCACTTTGCTTCTAAAAATGTTCTGGTTTATATCTATCAACAGACCACTGATGTTGCTCTAGCATATGCTATACTCAATCATGCTATTAATTTTATTCCTTTAACCTTAGTCGGACTTTATTATTTTATAAAAAGTTCAGTCAGTATCGAAGTAATTCGATTATATTTATTGAAAAACAGTGAAAAAGGAAAGGAACAGTGAATATGATTAAGTCATACTTGTATTATTTATGTATTATCCTTGTTCTTAGTTTTACTACTGAAATATTTCCTGAGACAGAGCGGACAGTTACTGCTTCGAGTGAGGTAGCCCAGATGCATCAATCACATAAGATGGGATTCCGCTTGCGGTGGCGTTTTTCCAAAGGGGTAAAATTATACGAAGATGGAAAATATAACGATGCTAAGATCGTCTTCAATCGAATAGTAGAAGATCATCCTAATTTTCTACAAGCTCACGAGTATCTTGGACTCATCGCCCTCAGACAAAAGGATTTTAGAAAAGCAAAGATAGAAGCTGAAATAATATTAAAAATATTACCTACCTCTGCTAAGGGGCATCTCGTGAAAGCTTACCTTTCCTGGAGAGAAGGCCGAAAATCAATGGCTTTACATCATCTAAAAAAAGCTCGAGAATATTCTCGTGAAACAAAACAAAAGGAAGATATTGAACTTCATATTAAAACCTTCCATATGTCCAAGATTGCTGAACCCGAGGTTGTTAAAGCGCAGCAGACACCTGCTGTAGATACCTTAAAAGTAGAACAGGAATCTAAGACAGGGGATTTAGTCGTTCCTTCTGAATATGAGATTCTTGAAATTAAACCGTACATTGCTATTTTTCCATTTGAAGATACAGGAACGAAAAGTGAAGAAACAAAATTGGGTGAATCTGTAGTGGAAATGTTAATTACAGCCTTAATCAATACGGGACAATTTAGAGTAATGGAACGGACACAACTCAGTAAAATAATGGAAGAACAAGCACTTGGTCTTACAGGCGTGGTGGATCAGGAAACGGCAGTAGATGTAGGGAAGATCGTTGGTGTAGATGCTGTTGTAGTAGGAAGTGTTAGTTATTTAGGTTCTATGATTGAGCTGGATGCCCGACTTGTTAATGCGACGAATGGTGAAGCTATTACTGCTGTAAGTGCCTCATCAAAAGGAGAAGTTTTTCTCCGTGATGAAATAAATAAAATGGCAAATACGTTGGGATATTCTGCAGTGAAAATTCCAATATCTGCTACAGAACAGGATACGTTACTAGAGAAAGGTGAGTAATTTATGAGTCCAGTAATTTTTCTTGATCGTGATGGTACAATCAATCGTGATCCTGGGTATATCAGTTCACTTAAGAAATTTCGATTTTTTGATTATACCCTGCCTGCTTTGAAAATGTTATCAGATCGAGGATTTCAATTTGTGATCGTTACGAATCAATCAGGGCTTTCACGAGGATTAATTGATAAAATAAATTTAATGGGAATTAACGATTATATTGCCCAAACATTTCGCGAAAATGGAGTCGAGTTACTGGGGATTTATTACTGTCCACATCACCCAGATGAAAAATGTAATTGTCGTAAACCAAAGACACAATTGTTTCATCAGGCGGCAGATGATCACAAATTCAATCTTTCTGGAACATACATCATTGGCGATTCTTATAAAGATATTAAAGCGGGTAAATTATTGGGAATAAAAACTATCCTCGTTCGAACTGGCAATGGAAATAAGACCGAAAAAAAGATTAAAAAAGATGGTGAATTCGTTGATTTTATCGGTGATACATTAGAAGATTGCACCAAATACTTTTTATCGCAGGTAAAGATACAATGAAAGTTGCAGTGTTAATGGGGGGAAATTCCTCTGAGAGGGAAGTATCTCTCAACACAGGGAAGGCGGTTGTGGAAGCTCTAATCTCGGCTGGAGTGGAAGCTGAACCGTGTGTCTACAATGATACTGTGGATGAGGTATTGTCCACTCTTCGAAATTCAGATGTAGTATTTAATGCTCTTCACGGTGGCGAAGGTGAAAATGGAACAGTGCAGGGGCTGCTTCAGAGTTTAAAAATCAAGTATACCGGATCTGACCACAAGGCATCTGCCATTGCAATGGATAAACATCTAACGAAATTGATTCTAAGAAATAGTTCTATTTTGACACCTGATTGGATGCAATTCAATCAGGAAAATACGAGCAGGATTAATTTGAAACCAACAAATGTTGTGTATCCCGTTGTGATAAAACCAAACGCTGACGGTAGTACTATGGGACTTAGCATCGTAAAAAGTGAGAGTGGCTTGGATGATGCAGTCAGATTAGCCAGTGAATTTGGGTCTGAAATTTTATTTGAGGAATATATCCCCGGACGGGAAATTACAGTTTCTATTCTTGGTGACAAAGCATTACCCATTATCGAGATTATCCCCTCGCACGACTATTATGATTATACCTGCAAATATACAGAAGGGATGTCTCGTTATGAATGTCCTGCAAATTTACCGAAAGATCTTACTAAGGATATTCAAGATACGGCTCTTCGTATTGTGAATCTCCTGGAATGCAGGCATTATTGCCGGGTAGATTTTCGCTTAAACCCTGAAAATGATTACTATTGTCTGGAGATCAACACCCTTCCCGGAATGACCAGTACGAGTCTGGTCCCCAAAGCTGCAAAAGCTGTGGGAATATCTTTTCAGGATTTGGTTATAAAAATTGTTGAGTTTGCCCGAAATGAGTAACAATAGCAATGATCCTGTCTGGTTGGCTGTCTATACGAAACCTCGACATGAAAAGGTGGCTGATGAGTGGTTGAAAAAAAAGGATATAGAATCCTATTTACCCCTGGTTAAGAGACATTGTCAGTGGAAAGACAGGAAAAAAATGGTATGGATGCCGCTATTCCGAAGTTACCTTTTTGTTCGTATTCCTCTTGTGGATTCACTGTACGTATTACAAACTCACGGTGTTCATCATATAGTGAATTTCAATAAGAAACCGGCTGTGATACCAGACTTCCAGATTGAAGGTGTAAAAAAAATGCTTGAGGGTGGATATACCCCGGAACCGCACGATTATATGGAAGTTGGAGAGGAAGTGGAGATTACGATGGGTCCAATGAAAGGAATTCAAGGAATTCTATCCAGAAAAGATGGTGGAAATAGATTTGTCATCAAGATCGATGGGATTCAACAAGCAATATCGGTATTGATTGATCCAGGGAAATTGAAGGCGATAAAGAGATAATGGGTCTTACACTTTACAATACATTAACCCGAAAAATAGAGGAGTTCAAACCCATCGAAAAAGGGAGGGTAAAACTGTACTCTTGCGGACCGACTGTCTATGAATATCCTCACATCGGGAATTTTCGCTCATTTGTTTTCATCGATTTGCTTAAACGGTATTTGTTATTTTTGGGGTTTGATGTACAACATGTTACAAATCTTACTGATGTTGATGATAAAATAATTGCGCGGTGTAATACTGAGAAAGTCAGTCTAAAAAAGCTGACAGACATTTATAAATCTGCATTCTTTAAGGATATGGAAATTTTGAGTATTATTCCAGCCGATGTTTATCCGGCGGCTACAGACCATATTTCAGATATGCAGGAATTGGTGAAGATTTTGATCGAAAAGGGACACGCTTATGTGACATCAAATGGAAGTGTATTTTTTGATATCTCATCGTTCAAGGATTATGGAATATTATCGAAAGTAGATTTAACGGGAAGTGTCAAGACGGAAAGAGTATTGAGCGATGAGTATGATAAAGAGAATGTCTATGATTTTGCTTTATGGAAGGGGTGGAAAGAGGAAGATGGTGATATCGGGTGGGACTCACTCTGGGGAAAGGGAAGGCCTGGGTGGCATATTGAATGTTCTACCATGTCGATGAAATATCTTGGTGAACATTTTGATATTCACTGTGGTGGTGTGGATTTGATATTTCCTCATCATGAAAATGAGATTGCACAGAGTGTTTGTGCCACTGGAAAACCGTTTGTCAATATGTGGGTGCACTGTGAACATCTTCTGGTGGATGATACAAAGATGAGTAAATCATTGGGAAACTATTACATCCTTCAAGATCTATTAGAAAAAGGGTATGATCCTACAGCGATTAGATATTTGCTTCTAACAACGCACTATAGACAGAAATTAAATTTGACTGAAGAGGGATTGAGAGCATCTGCGGGAGCTGTTGAACGATTGCAGGATATTCGGATTCGATTGGAGTCACTTGCTGGAGATTTAGTTGAAAAAAATACGAAAACATATAAGGAAGTGGAAAATCAATTTATAAAAGCCCTGAATAAGGATTTGAATATATCGGAAGGTCTTGCTGTTATTTTTGACTGGATAAGGGAATTGAACCGACAGATTGAAAATGATAATATTGATCAGCAAAAGGCAGCTGAAGCTATTTCATTATTAAAAAGATTTGATACAGTTCTGGCAGTTATTTTTAAAGGGGAGGTTGTATTGAGTGATAATGACCGTCAACTTATCAGAGAAAGGGAAGAGGCGAGATTAAAGAAGGATTGGAAGAGAGCAGATGAAATAAGAGATTATTTCCAAAAAAAATCCATAAAATTAGGGGATACATCTGCTGGTACTGTGGTTAAAAAAACTTAATTATACGGTGAGGCCAATCCAGAAAGGTATTTTTCAAATGAAAGAAACCGTTCCGTCGAGAGCCGGACAAGTGAAACGGTTCATAATCTTTTTTATTCAAGTTCAACCCACGACTTAAGTCGTGGGTTATCAACAATATACAAGAAGACATAACCATTTTAATGGTTTTTGTAATTAATAGAAAAACTGGCGTACTTGAACCGTGAAAACTGTTTTTTCATTTCACTGGGTTTCACCTTTTCGGAGTGAACTCATACGTTGAATCACCTTTTTTTTTAAAACCAATATCTCTAAACGGATATAAAGTAAATATTTAATGGAGAAAGGATTATAAATGATTAAAGTCGTGAGTTCTTTTTATATCGTTCGGTCTATTTTTTTTATTTCAATTCTGGGTTTATTTGTGAGCCCATCTATTCAGGCACAATCTTTTTATACTCAGAAGATTATGACCTACAATCTCCTTGATTATTCAGGAACCAGTAGTGATGATGATCGTGAAGACGATATGAGAGATGTTGTTCATTATGTCAGTCCGGATATTATTATGGCTGAGGAGGTTCATAATTCAACAGGATACACTCATTTTTTAACAGATGTGTTGAATTATGACACACCCAGTCTCTATGCAGGGGCGGATTTTACCGATCAATATTCTACCGATATAGACATCGCACTGTTTTTTAAACCTGCATACTTTGAGTTTATCAGCACCAGTACGGTGGATGTGACCAATCAGTGGGGTCATCGGGACGTAATCGAATTTGTAATGAAACACATGGCTACTAATATGGAATTCAGGTTGTATGGTGTTCATTTGAAGGCAGGAGATGATCCCGCAGATATAGACGATAGGGAATCAGAGGCAAATAATTTACGAAATTACCTTAATGAGCTGGATCCATCTATTCCGTTTTTAGTGTTGGGAGATTTTAATTTTTACCATTCCGGGGAAGGAGGATTCCAGAGATTAACAGAATCTCAAGTTGATAATGACGGACGGGTTTTCGATCCCATTAATCGGATTGGCTACTGGCATATCAATTATTCCTTTCGGGATGTTCACACTCAATCTCCAAGGTATTATGGAAATGGTGGAGCAGGGGGTGGAATGGATGACCGTTTTGATTTCATCTTAGCTTCCTCGCAGATCACCAATACAAACAATCTAAATTATGTTGGAGATTCCTATACTCCTTTTGGAAATGACGGTCAGCATTTCAATCAAGCGATCAACTACGGGATTAACTCTGCGGTTCCTGATACAATTGCCGATGCATTGGTGGTATCATCTGATCACATTCCGGTGTACTTGGAACTCTCTTTCATTACCGATATTGCCACTCCGAATATAGTTATCAATGAGATTATGCAAAATCCTGCAGCTGTGAGTGATTCTTATGGTGAGTGGTTTGAAATTTTCAATGCGGATTCTATCGTAGTAAATCTATGCGGTTGGACAATCCGGGATCTGGGGACAGACAATCATGTGATACAGTGTGATTCGGAATCGCTTTATGTCCATCCTGGGGATTATTTTGTACTTGGGCAAAATGGCGACACAACGCTGAATGGGGGAGTTGAGTTAGACTACGATTATTCATCTATTACGCTTGGCAATTCGGGTGATGAAATTATTCTTCTGAATGAAAATAGCATCGAGGTTGATAGGGTGGAATATGATGGCGGTCCCAATTTTCCTGATCCCAATGGTGCTTCTATGGCGCTTCTTGACCCGGCAATGGATAACAGTGTGGGTAGCAACTGGAGTACTTCCACCGAGCCTTATGGCAATGGCGATTTGGGAACACCAGGAGCACAAAATTTTGGAATAACTATCAATGAGGAGCCTTCAACACCGCAACGCATTTTGATATTTCAGAATTACCCTAATCCCTTCAATCCTGTTACAACAATCCGCTACGAGCTGCCTGAACAATCTTATGTAACCATTGTGATTTATGATTTGATGGGAAGAGTGGTAAAAGAACTGGTTAGGGGTAGAGTGGTGAGTGGTTATCATAAGGCAGTTTGGGATGGTATGGACAGTTTCGGTAAGTCTGTGGGTGCTGGTGTTTACCTGTATCAGATACGTGCAGAAGGTTTCACACAAACCCGTAAGATGCTGCTGTTGAAGTAAGGAAGGCTTGTCCATCGTATCCCCATTTATAGGGAGTAAATGGATGGTGTTGTTGAAGTAACCAATAATCCTTAAGTAGTTTATACGTCGACTAATTTTCTGGTATAATATCTTCCTCTAAAATATTAGAAAGGCGATATCGGACAATCCTCGAATTGGGTGTATCGCAGACATAAATAACTCCGCGATCATCTACTGCAACAGCCCTTGGTGACTGGAGGATTCCTTTCTCTTCAGAAGTATAAAAAGTATCTATTGCTGTACTGTCATAAGTAAATATATAAAGGGTTGTATCAACCAAGACTGTGTCAGGATCATAAATCCATATCGAGGTATCTAATTCAGTCGTATCAATTACATTGATTTCCCAAATTGTAGTGTCAACTATAACCTTTTGAATCCCAGCTTTTTTAAAAAAGTTACCATAAGAATTGAAGACCTGAATCTCCTGCTCTCCTGTATTAGCTACATAAATGAATTGGCTTTTATCTACAGCGACATCCATAGGATCTGCAAATCGGAACAGTTCCATAATTTCATTCTGTCCTGGTTGAAAAACCGAGGGGTAGGTTGTATAGTCTCCCGTGACTTCATGAATTTTATGGATGGAAAAGTAATTTCCCAATTGTGCGTAGTAAATATTGCCGTCATAATCAACATCAATAGCAACAGGATCGTTAACAGTCCCAGCACCAGTTCCCCAGTTAGCAACTTTGAGTTTCGATCCTTTAAAAACACCTTTATGAACCCAAACTTCGTTACCACTTCCTAATTTAATGAAGTGTGACCGCTCAAAATCTATTCGAACAATACGCTCAAAATATTCATCCGTTACGTAGAAAAAATCATTATTTCCAGATGTAGAGATGCCGGAAAAGAGTGAAAGAGAGCTATTGAAATAAGTATCAGCTGCTTCGTTTCCCGGAGTACCTGCGTCAAAGAAGAGATGAGGATTAAGTAGGGAATCAATGTTTTCATCATCAGTGGACCATTCAACTTCATAAAGTTCCCACTCTTCACTGTTCGCTAGCTTTAGCCATTCCTCAGATCCTGGAGAAACGGTGCTATCCGTAGTATTTTTGATGAATGTTGCAGAAATAGCAATTGAATCAATTCCAAGATCATTCCAGATCTGGTTCCATCGATAAACACGTCGGGACCCATCAATAAAAAAGACATTCATTTTTTGGTCAACATCCACATCAATGGGAGAAAGGCTGTTTCCTTCTTCATCTATTAAGTTTGTCAGGGGCTCAAACTCTTCCAGCACCTTTCCACCCTGATCAATAACAAAAATTCGTTGACTTGATGAATCTGCTATGAAGATATGACCATCCTGTGCAATGGAAATTTCAATGGGGGTTAGAAATTGATACCCATTGTCCTCATCCCAGATGGGATTAAGACGCAGGTAAGTGGTATCTCCGGTAAAACTCCCTCCCTGCATACTAATATCTGTAGGAAGAGACATTTTATCAACACAGGAACTAAACAACCATATCAATCCAGTGAGAGTGAGGTAGCGGCAAAGGCGAAGGTGAAAGTGATGGAGATGTTTTTTTGACATAATTAAAACTCCATACCAATACTAAGTCGCGTAGGGTCGGAGAGATAGGAAAAATTGGTATAGGCATAATCCACCGATACTTTTACCGGTCCCAATGGTAGGTATAAACCAACACCCAGTGAGAAATCTTCACCTTCTTTGTTTAGTTTATATCCACCTCTCACAGCAAAGGATTTCATAAAGAGGTATTCAACACCAGCAACAATATTTTCCGCATCATCCACAGGATGATTTAGCTGAATGGCGATAGTCATTGTTTGATAATGAGACGAAAAGATTTCCATTGCTGTTCCTACCCGGAAGACCGTAGGGGGCGAGAAAAGTTTATATTCAGAATCGATGATGACTTCCTCACCTGTATCTCTATCAAGTACGAATCGTTCATACGTTCCATCAGGTTTACACTGAGGACCGAAGTGAGACAGGGAGGCGGAGAATCGGAGGGACCTGAATCCCGTCCAGTAGAAAGTGCCCATATCTATAAGCCAGGTGTCCATTTTGTTTCCAGCCAGATTTTCATTTACGTATTTAGCTGTGATTCCGAAACTGAATCTATCAGATAATCGGGCACTATAGGTAATTCCCATAAATTGGTCCTGAAAGATAAAATAATTGCCAGTTCCATGGGGCATGTATTCTGTGGTTTCTTCCATAGGTGTCATATGAAGAATTCCAGCACTGATTCCGAGATAGTGACTGCCACTGATGTGTCTCGAGATCCCGAAGAAGTCGTAGTGAATATCTGCTGGCCATTCTATCCGGGTAGCCGTGAATTGGGTGTTTTTCAGCTGGGCGATGATTGCTGGATTGTAGTAGAGAGCGGAAGCGTCCTGATTTGTTGCTACGACAGCTTCAGCCATACCTGCAGGTCTGGCTCCTACACCAATTTTAAGAAATGTGAAAATGGATGTACCAACCCTCTGTCCACCGAGGATTGGAAAAAGATTCTGTTGACTTCTTCCAACAGAAAGGACTAGAAACAATATAAAGGTGGTGGTGTAACGATACGTTCTCATCAGAAAATAATCTGTATTCCAAGTTCAGTTGTTCTGGGTCTACGAACACGGTTTGGATTATAATTCGGGTTTGGACTGTTGATCATGCTGTATGGAATGATTTCTCCCGGATCGTATCCACGTCCCGTGAAAGGATTAATACGTCTCGGAATTCGCTCGTCGAAGACATTTTCAACTTCTAAGAAAATTCGATATTTTAGTTTTCCAATTTTGAACATTTTTGAGATCTTAAGATCACTGTTGGTTACCGGTTGTTCACTGATGTAATAGTAAGGTTTATCGTCCTCTATGGTGCCGTCATAATATCTGATACCGCTTACTTCCCGGATCCCGTCAGGAGGATATTCTTCTGTATCAGGAATGCCTCGAGTATAGCGTCGTCCTGTTTCATATTCAAAACGGGAGGAAACAGTCAAACCCGAGGGATGATTGTAGGAAAGGTTCGCAAAGAACTGAACAGGTTTATCCCACCGCATAAATACTTCTCCGAGCGGTTTTTCTCTAAGCTCACCTGCCTGAACGAGAAGATTGTCATTGGGGTCGGAGCTCTTACCTGTGATGATCGAATAATTGAAGTTCACATCAGCATACCAATGTTGCCAGAAGCGGCTCTTCAAGATAATCTCAATTCCCCTGGCACGAGCATAGTCAGCGTTAAAATACATATTAAAATGTAAGTTTGAATATGGTGGGGGGAGTGTAATAGTTTGAGATGTCTCGTAGTCAAACATATCTTTCCAGTATGCTTTAATTTCCATGACTTGATCTTCACTGAACCTGTGTTTAATCCCCAGTTCATATTGAACAGTCGTCTTGGGATTCAAGTTTGGATTGCCAAAGAGCTGATATGTGGACTGGGACACTGATTGAAGCTTAGCATAGACGTATTGAAATGTTGGAAGTTGAGAAAAATGACCATAGTAGAAATAGAGAACATCATTGTCCGTAACTGGATGAGAGATCCCTACCCGGGGACTTAGACGTCCTTTTACTCTATGATCAAAGAGTTGAAAGGTCTCATCTCTGAATTTCTCAAGAGCATCTTGGCCATAAATAATAGATCTTTCCAGAGCCTCCTCAATTGTTAACCACGATGGTAGAATTGTGTCACTAGAGGTTGTAAATGTAGTATCTGCATCATAGTACGTTCCAGGAAACCAAAAATCATACCTTATCCCTATGTTAGCGGTCATTCCCTCAAATATGATTCGATCTTGTATGTAAAAGGCTCCAAAAGCAGTTTTTGCTCGATAAATGTCGTAATTTTTTCCTAATCCAGTTGTACCAGTCCAGGGTTCATCAATGTCTACAACCTGGATTTCTGTAAACGTTCCCTCTATGCCAGCTTTTGTCTTATGACGTTTCAATGTCTGGTATGTCCAATCTAGGTCAAAACGATAGTTGTCGCTTGAGATATCATACCATTCAGATGTAAATCCCGTATCATAGAATTCGTCCCCATAAGTAATACCTATGTTACCATCCCTATCATCAATGGTGTAATTAATTGGATCAATATCAAGGTGCTCCTTATACTCAGTCCAGTGAAGATCCTGAGCGGCGCTGTGTTCGAGGGTTATGAAATGACCCAGAGTTGCTTCATAAAACGTTTTAGGATTCAGGGTGTGGGTCCAGTTGAATTTGAGAAGTCGCGACTCACGGGTGATTGTGTTGTAGTAATCGAGAATATTGATATATCGGTAAGGGAAATAGGTATATGAAAATGCCCGGGGTAAAAAGTATCCCTGAGAAATGTTTAGTGATATATCATAAGAAGCAGACAGTTTTTTCTGAGAAGTGATTTCCCAGGTAAGTTTATGAAGCAGATGCCAGTTATTTTCTTCTCTGGGAGAAAGTTTTTCCATGATTTCGTTGGCAACGTCTTCAGACATTCCAAAAGGTGGAGACCAGTTCCTGTGGGGGTACAGTTTCGAGGCAGTGGGAAGTTGAGTATTGCTGATTTTTCCATACCCGTTACTGAAAAAGGAGAATTTCCCGGGCAAGTTAATCCTCAAAATTTTGGGAAACAATTCCAGCATGAGAGAGGGACCTCCAAAGTTATATTCAATCCGGTCTGTAGAAAAATGGGAGAAATTATCATTTGACATTCCCCAGTTATCGCTGGTAAGCTTTAGACTTCCCTCAAATTTGTCCCTTCCTTCTTTGAGCTTGACATTTAACACTCCGGACATTGACTGACCATGTTCTGCATTATACCCACCAGTGATAATTTCAAGGTCTTCGATCGCATCAGGGTTGATAAAAAGATTACCTGAATATCCTGAGAGAGGATCTTTAATGGAAAGCCCATCGATGATGTAGAGAGTCTCATCAATTCGTCCTCCCCGGATATGGATTTCGTTATCCACTTTGGTTACACCAATCTGTTCAGACAGAATATCTTCAATGCTGGACACGATTTTTTGTTGAATATCGTCTTTGGAAACTCGACTGATGGAAGCGGTTTCATCCACATCAAAAAGTGGTTTTTTCCCGATAACTACAACTTCTTCTCCAAAAGTAAGAACTGTCTGCTCCATGAGAAATTGAATTTTTACAGTCGTGTTAGGTTTTACCTGAATACCTGTCTGGAGCATAACCTTATAGCCCATCATTGAAGCTTCAATGTCATAATTACCCGGGGAAACACCACTGATGAGGAAGTGACCTTCTAAATCTGTTGCAGCTCCGTAATAAGTTCCTTTTATGATAACGTTTGCTCCCGGGAGAGGCTCGTTTGTTTCCGAATTTGTAACAGTACCCTCAATAATTCCACGATCTTGAGCAATAAGCAACAAAGGTAGAAAGAGAATAATTGTAATCTTTTTAATCATTCACAATACTCGTCATATTTAGCAGATATTTATTCCTAATTTTAGAGATTCTGCAGCATAAACTGTTCAGTTTGTATTTGTTATTTTGGTCTAAGCATTCCACAATGAGTACAACTCGTTAGACGTGAGTTTTTTCTTCGGTAGTGCAATAGAATCGCTCAATTTAGGTTATTGAAAAATATTGTTTAACAAAAGATTAAAGAATCTGTTTGATCCACCACCTGCTTTTTTATTTAAGATAATGCTTTGGCCACTGGAACCACCAACAATTTTTCCAACATCCGAGTCAAGAAGGTAAATAGACCATAAATCGTGTCCTGTATTACTAAAGACTTCGACCCAATTTTCACCGCCATCAATAGTTGATATTATTTTTCCCTCTTTTCCGACAGCCCATCCCAAGTCATTATTTAAAAAGAGTACATCACATAATGTGGTTTGAATTTCACTATATAATATACTCCAGTTATCCCCACCATTTGTAGTTTTTAGAATGATTCCTGAGACACCCACAATCCAGCCTTCCAGTGAATCGATGAAACAGACTGAGTAGAACCAAGGTTCGTTACTTAAGCCACTATCAATTGTTATCCAGTGCTCGCCACCATCATCCGTGAATAAAATAGTACCTTGGGCGCCAACACACCATCCTTTTTGGGAATCGATAAATGTAATATCTTCAAGTCGCATCCCCGTTCCACTCTCTTGTTGGCTCCAATTATTCCCACCATCATTCGTTTGTAAAATCGTTCCACTTTTTCCCGCTACCCATCCACTGTTTTCGTCAATAAAGATCACGGAGTAAAGCGTTTTAGAAGTTTCACTATTCTGTTCACTCCAACTTGTACCGCCATCAACAGTATGGAGAATTGTACCACTTTTTCCAACCGCCCATCCCGTCATCTCATCAACAAAATCAACGGATCTCAAGTCTTTATCTGTTGGGTATTGCACTTCCCATGAATCACCTCCATCAATTGTATGTAGAATGATTCCATCTTCTCCAACAACCCAGCCCGTCTGGTCATTAATAAAATCAGTACCATATAGAATATTGTTATGTTCTTCATTCTGGATTTCCCATTTGGTGTCCAGGACAGAAGTATAACTTTTATATAGTGGAATGGACAAAATCACAGCGTTTCCAC
Source organism: uncultured bacterium (assembly GCA_964626495.1). GTDB lineage: Bacteria > Fidelibacterota > Marinisomatia > Marinisomatales > CAZVFT01 > JACNLN01. The sequence continues at coordinate 14,863 of CAZVFT010000004.1, read as the reverse complement.
TATTGGGAGATAAGGGATTTTTAAACATTCCACATATATTGGGTTCACCCTGCCAGAGGTCTTCAGGATCCTCAGGTAACTGGAGATGATAAAGGCTCTGAAAATATTCAGTGCTTTCAAATCCCTTTACATTCACGGAGATTGTACTGGCAATCATTAAAGTATCAGCATCATCGATTTGAGGAATAAGTTTTTTCTTGGAATTTATATCTCCACCGGGATTCAAAGGGGTCACACTACTGATAGGAAACCAGGAAAGTGCTGTATCAGCAAATGTGGCGAAATTGAGAAAAAAGTGTCCTCCTTTTTCTATGAATGCGTTGATACTTCCATCGGCATCGTGATATGTGAAGCTGCCGACATAACCCGCATACCAAATAATTTTATCAAAATATGATAGTGTAGCTGTTAGATCGATACTTGAATAGGGAAGTTCTTCTCCAATTTCCCAGATAGAGTATCCATCTACGTTTATCATTGTATCTAAAAGGCTTTGATACCAGTTCAAAGCATTATTGGGTGTATCCAGAGGATAGTCATCTACTAGGAGAAGTTCGCCTGCTGGTTCTTTCACAATCCATGTGTCTGGATAGTTAACATCACTCTCATCAGGAAAGAAAATAGTACGACTATAAGCGCCAGCAATATCCTTAACTTTTAAGTAAAATTTATGTTCACCAGGTGGGATAGAATCGAGGGTGATACTGCTATAGGAAGCGGCATATAATGCTGTCCAGCATGTTTCGCACGTATCATCCATAGCATAGTAAACAGTATCAATGGTCTCCTTACCATCTTGATCGAAGATATCCCAAACGAAGGTTCGAGTAGGAAAGGTGTAATAGATAGATTTGGGTTCGGGTAAATCGTCATAAAGAGGATTGCTAAGGTAACGAAAGCTGATTTCTGGTGGGGAATTCCGAATTGGAAGTACGAGTCGAGCTGGTGATGGATCGATCAGACTGTCATTATCTATAGCGACCACTTCGAATATGAACACATCAAATAAAGTAGTTATCGGAATGTAGAATATTCCCACTTCGTTCGTGGTATAAGTCCAGGTAGTATCTGTACTCCACCGGTACCGATATCCATTGACTTCACCATCCCTATCTTCACCCCACCAATATAGTTCCTGTCGACTGGAGAAAGTGTCTTTAAAAGCTGAAGCAAGAGTATCCACAATTACCCCCGTATCTGGATCCTCTCCAATATAGTAAGTCCAGGTGGTATCGTAGGTTGTGTCACCAGTCACTGGATCAATAATGATATCAACATTCTCCAGGGAGGCATAAATGGTATCTGACGCTGTAAGAGTCAGGTATGTTTCTGGTGCTTGGTTACCTATTGGCGAAGTGGGATCCTCGTATTCCCAGGGGGAACACGCCCACAGCAGAACTAAGAGAATGAGTAGCGTTCTTTTTATCATCACTTATACCAGCAAGGAAAGCACTGCGGGAGCTAAAATTTAAGCCCCCGCAACACTATTATTTCCATCATTCTATCTTATCAGCATCATCTTGTTGTATTCGATGAAATTACCTGCTTTGATTCTGTAGATGTAGAGTCCGGTGCTTACTGGGTGCGCGTAGTTATTCGTGCCGTCCCAGTTGATCACATAGTGACCCGCATCATAGGTGCTATTGATAAGCGTTTTCACTTGCCGCCCGAGAATGTCGTACACAATTAGCTTAACGTGTTCCTTGTTTCCAATCTCAAAGCGTATTCGCGTTTCAGGATTGAATGGATTGGGGAAGTTGGGATACAGTTTGTAGCTAAACGGTTGAGCCTCAAAATCCTCGTCAATACTCACCGTTCCTATGTCATTCATATCCCTTACTTCGATCTTGTAAGTTCCGAAGCTGAAGATGAATAAACCGGTAACGTATGATAGTTGAGTTCCAATTTCGAGGTGATTCAGAAACGTATCTGCTTCGGCATTAGCCATATCGTTATCAATGAGACAGGAAGTGCCTGATTCATCTTCCACACTCCAGTCATACTCGTTTATTGCAGTGACTGTCACGTTTGATATCTTCACAAGGCACCCTTCATATGATTCCACTTCCTCTGCATCCTGAGCGAGATCAGCTGTCGCCACGGATTGGGGAGTAATGGTATTCCCTGAACTATTTATGGTAACATCGGATACATTGATTATCTTTGTATTGTTATCGTATTTAAAGTGCCACTCAGGATCATATTCTTCTACAGTTCCTGTAATAGTCACTTCGTCGCCACGTGTCAACAGAGGTTGACTAACATCCACTGCATCAAAGATGATTCCGTTCCAGGGACCTGTGGCATCCTGCATAGCATATGCTCCATAACCACTATAGTATTGAGCTGTATCAGCAGTAACGATTCCGGCAACAGTCACTTCACATCCATTGAATCTTGAATCGCCAAGAGGCCACTCCGTGAACTGGACGTCGGCAATGTCCAGGTCATCAGACTTTGTGACATAGCCCAGCTGAAGCTGAGTGATGTTGCTTGGATGAGTGCTGGTTTCTACTCCTCCTTGGCCCGCACCATCATCTGTAGCCTCGATGTAGTAATCAACAGTACCACCTTCGATGCCTGTAGCTGGAATTGTGCCTTCCCAATCCATGCCAGAGGTATTTATCATAGCAGTGGATTGATATGCACCACCGTCAATTGAGTAAAAGAGTTCTGCGTTTACTACGATAGAGTTATCACTAATCTCGCAGGTCACTGTTACATCGTCATCTGGTCCTGGTACGCACGGAACCCTTCCAACATCCTGGAAGCTTGGAGGTCCTGCTCCAAAGACGATATCGGAAATGTACAAGGGTTCCAGTTTATAAGCAGAAGAATCACTATAAGCACCATAGTGGTGATAGACCCATCCGCGTATTGACTCAATGAGTGTACCAATAGGTGGAGCCCCGGTCGTATCAAACCATACCTGTATACTGTCAGAATCATCATCCACCCGCACTTCACCCGTTCCATCATCAACAGCGAACATTTCATACTGTAGCTGGTCTTGTGTGACTACAACATCATTAACGGAAACCATCACAGTACCCCATTGTTCCGCTTCTGTTGGCCAGCGGAGATCACCAGTAGCAACGGTATCCACAGGTGGTAAATCAACGCCAAAATCTATTATTTGAACTGGCTGAGTGATAAAGAGCTCTGTCATATTGGATACCGCTGTATTGTACTCATATATGGATCCTGTTGCCCGGACCTTGTCACCTTCAAATAGAACAGGGAAGGCTGTGCTGTCAGGATCATATGAGAGGATTGCACTCCAGGGACCGCCGTGTTCATCTTCATAGATGAACTTGACTCCAGCACCGGCATAACTCAAACCTGTGGGCATAGTAACGATACCTTCAATAGTAACAGTATCCCCATACATATAGGATATGTCAGACGTGGCATCCTCACCTGCTTTGATAAGGTCGCTGTAAAGAACCTGCTGGATACGCTGAAGTCGTACTATTCCCTCTTCAACAACGTCCCTTGCAAGACGGGGCTGAATCTTGAAATCGCTATAACTGTAGTCAAGGCATCCAGTAACACTTTCAAGTTCTGCATCCTCTTCTGGCCAGTAATAGTAATCCCATAGATCATCCACGCGGACAGAATTCTGTCCATCAGTTACTGACCATTCGCCGTTGCCTAGGTCTTCATCATCAACAATTACGTCAGTAACGCGCACCAGTACGCCTTCATATGCTTCCGCATCAGAGCCACCGGTCATTATCTGACCGGGAGTTACATCTATTGGATTAATCATATTCGTTGCTGGACCAAGAATTAGAACTTGAGTCACGTTAGTAATTTCCGTTTTTCCGTAGTATTCGTCCACCGTACCTGTAACAATTACCTGCTCTCCTTCAGCCACGGAGTGAACAGTTCCACCTGAAGATTGAAAGTCAAAGCTGTCCCATCCACCGTATTCAAAGACCATAATTCCACTCCATGGGGTTTCCGCATCTTGGACGAACAGGTACCGGTTATCGCTGCTTCCCCAGAATTCTGCTGTCACCACACCACTGATGGTAACCTGCTGTCCATTTAAGGGGGAATCTCCAGAGGGGTCATCAGTATATTGAACAGAGTCAATGGGAATAACCTCAGGCAATGTAAAGTAGGTCACCCTGAAGGTATCAGAAGTAACAATATTGTTGTCGCTATCGGTGAGCAGAGCATAGAAATCGGAGGTGCTCCATTCGGGCTGACCAGGGACGATTCCAGAATAGGTTGAGTCTCCATTGTCCGTCATCAGTGAAGAGGTATATGTACCTCCATCCACCGAAATATACAGATCAATGACCAATCCGGTTTTGTCGTCGTAAGCAGTTACTGTCACATCGACATCTTCATTGGGTGCAGGGAATGTGGGTGTAAAGGTCATATCAACAAGTGTTGGTCCGATGGCTGTAGTGATCAGGTCATCTGCACTTCTGGGGTTTACTTCATATTCCCCATAACCCCAACTAACCACACCTATAATGGAATCGAAGAAATCTCCAATGTTCGTGGTAGCAGAGAAGAGGGCATCCTCAATCTCACACTCACCAGTTCCGTCATCAACAAACCACTGACCATATTGATCGGGTTCCTGAGTTACGGTCACATCCGTCAGTACTATAAGCAGACCTTCATATTCTTCTCCCTCTGCTGAACAGCCGCTACCAAGGACTCCCGTGGAAACAGATAGTGGGTTGTACAGTGTATGTCCTGACGAATGATTGGTGAAATTTGATACATTCATCAGCTCGGTTAAACCGTAGTATTCTGCCACATCTGCTGTGAATGTGACGGAGTCTCCCTGAGCCGGTTGAACAGAGGAGTCATAGATGTAGATGCCATCCCATATGCCATCACCATCCTGAATATACCATCTGGTGCCGGTGCTCCTCATAGCAGTAACAAGTCCGGAAATAGTAACAGTTTGTCCAACAATAGGGGATGGATAGCAGTCATTTCCAGAACCTGGCTCTGTTGTATATTGAATGTCGTAAATAGACGTTTGTCCAATTACACTTGGAACAAGTGCAAACATCACGACAAGGGTTATTGTTATTTTTATTAACTGTTTCATAGGCTTTCTCCTTTTCTTGTTTACGAATTCATTTAATAATAAGAAATTTACCTTCTTTTATCCGACCGTAAGATGAGCTTCCTTCAACTTTGTTTTCCACACTGAACAGATAAAGCCCAGAGGCAATAGCTTGTTCATATCTTGTGATAAGATCCCAGGCGTGCTCGCCACCGCTGAAATGGGGTGCTTCAGGATAGGTAGGTGTACCATCGGGTAAAACTTTGTGATTTCCTTCGTCAATATTCACAATATCTTGACCTGCATATCTGGATTCATCGTGATGTATTATATCTACGATGTCACCAGCCAGAGTAAAAATCCGGATATCTGCTTTTGATGGAAGATTGGTGAACCAGATCATTTGTTCCCGGCTGCCATAACCTTCCCAGGTTGCCTGTCCTCGGTAGGGATTGGGATAAACTTTTGGGTCGGCAGTCCAATCATCATCCGCCACCTTCACTCCTGGATAAACATATTTTCGATTGGCATACTCAGAACTTTCAAGACTCTCTAAATTAGCATCGGGATTCCCACGGTCATAAGATGTGATGGCATAATAATTCAGCCAACCGTTCTTTACACCATCATTTGTGTATTTATAATGATAATACCTGCCGTTAATTTGTTGACTGTCTGGTTCTCCGAAATCATTTTTTATCCTTATTGCATCAAATCCTGTATTATAGCCTATATTTGAGTAAACGCTATCTATTAAATCAAACTCTGCCAGAAGTGTGAATTCCGCTGATTCATCTCCATAAGTCTTCCTTGCTCCGTATATGCGATATCCCTCAAAGTCTTTCTCCAGACTCACAGGATCGATGAAATGTTCAGCATTGTTTTGCCAGTAGATAGTGACCGTTTGATCCCCCACATCTGTCGTCATATTTGGAACGGGGGGTGGTTCAGGAAGTATGTATCGGTCTATTTTACCATTCTGATTTATATCTTCACCTTCATCCAGTATATTGTTGCGATTTTTATCCTCTCCGTCATACGCTTTTTGAGCCCAATCGGAATTGATGTGAAGGTTTGCCCTTCTCGTACCAGAATCTTCACCGCTTCCATTCCATAGAGCTGTTACGACTGCAAAGACAACATTACAGGAATCTCCCGGTAGCAATTCCCAGCTGGAAGAGTCCACATTAGCTGGCTGGCTTCCAAGGGGACCGCATGAGATCATCATTAACCAGCTATCTGTTTGATTTGGGTAACCATTCGTATACAAATCTCCAGTTCCTATTGGTACATCAGTCATTAATTGATCGTACCGGTCATAATCATTTAAAGGCATAGTATATTCTGGATAGTCATCGTTGGTAGTGGAGGACCAGACCCATTGGTTGTAATGAGATTGTAAATAGGGTCTTGGAGTAGTCCCTCCCAGCATAGTGAGACCGATATACGATTCTGCCCATCCATCGTCACCATCCGCATCGTATTGATAAGCAATATCCCGTGTATAGTTGCTTTCGTCAATGGATTCATCATAGCCATCCAAATTGTCATACCACGTGAATCCACCACCAGGCTCATATTCACTGGTATAGTTCATATTTGCCACAGAGACATCAGCCCAGATGCCAGCATAGATGTCTTTAATTGTATTTGCCGATTGGTTAATGATGGTATAATTGAGAATGACAAATGCATCTGCAAAGGTGAAGTTCCAGGCGTAGGATTCCAGATGCACACTGATACCCAATTGAGTATGATATGGTATACTAAAATCGAAGTCTTGAAAATTAGTGACAAAATCCTGGTGAGAGACAGCATACGGAGAATAATATTCTGCCATAGGATCTTCAGCGGTGGATGAGATAGATGAACGAATTTGGATGCCAGATGTTGGTATATATTCAAATCCTTCCTGAGCCGATGGAAAAACACCATCAACAATAGCAGTGGAGACTCGTCGGTCTCCATTTACTTTACCACCAATCCAGAGTCCAGCAAAGGAGAAATGTTCTATCTGTTCCCGAAGAATCTCAGTATGTTGTTTATACCGGCATGAGGGTTGGTCAGCGTTATTCCATCCTTCCCCCAGAATACCAAAGTTTGTGATGGTCATTCCAAGTTGCCCCACGGATGTGTACTTGTCATTAACCCACTCAACTGTTGGTTCTTGTGAGTGAGTAGTAGAAGGAAGAGTGAAAGTAAGCAGGATAGCAATGAGAAGTATACCTCTCAATCGAGCGGGACTTTTCCCTTGAATGTGGTTCATATCTGACATTTCTTTATAATAAGGTATATGTGGGAAAGCTTTTCGTTTTTACCCTCTACCGGCTTGAAAATTACCATAACAATTTCGTCATGTCAACAAGTTGTCATAACAAAAATACTTCATTCATGGCTTTGATACTTCTTATCAATTTTGTAATTTGAAATTGATGAGGTTGCTGCCGACAGTATTTTTTCTGCTTTTTATTATAACAGTTTCCGCCCAAGAGCCTGTTGTTGTAAAGTACTATCAAACTGAGCAAGATTTCATTAGGGGTACCACCATGGAAGCAACAGAGCTTACTGGGCGTGAATATATCAGGGCATTTTTCGATTCTGATGATAAGCCGGTCTCTAAGTCGAAAGTTGATGTTATGGGTAATTTGATATGGGAAGAGATATTTGAATATGACCATACTGGAAATCTTATACGAAAACTACATTATAACGGACAGGGTGAAATTGAAATGATGTACGTCTATGGTTCTGAAGATATGTCTATGGCTTTTATTGAATACAATTTTCCTGAAGAACGATACAGAGAATTCCGAGATCGCATTACACAGTACGATTATTTACCTGATGGGGAAATTGATAGTTATCAATTTTATAGTGTGGATGGGACGAAATTTGGAGCTATCTTTCACGATTATTTTGATAAAGGGAACATTAAGGAAGAACGTTGGATCAGCTATCCAGGAGGGAAGATAGTACGGTTGTTTCGGACCTATTATGATCCTGAGAGCCGGTTTTGTGAACTCACGGAATATGATTCAACCGGTGCGAAAGTAAGTCATGTAGGTGTTGTGATTCCCGAAGAAGAAAAGGGGAGGGATGTAGAATCGGGAAAACAGTCCGGCTTGGATAATATGTTAGAAGAGAGTTCAGAGATCATCAAGGATATTCGTGAACGAGTAGTAGCCGGATGGAAACCTCAAGAAGAATCGGGAACATTGTTAACTGAAGAAATCCAGAAATCTTCTGATACAATATATTTGAAAAACGGTCAAATCTTAGAAGGTGACCTTATTCAGATGAATGATAAATATGTCCGATTTAAATTGCTCGATGATGACGATATTCTGGTTATACCCCTGCCTTCTGTAGGAGAAATTGAACAGCGGGATGGAAAAGTTGTCTATCCCGTTATTTATTAAATAGGACACTTCTAACCTTGATTTTAACTTTCTGTGAAAGTATATTGAAACAAAAATGGAGCCTATTATGAGGATAAAATTATTCATTTCCCTTTTCATTGTTACATTTACAGCAGGTCAAACTCTGGAATATCCCCCACCTACCGATCTTGTGACCATCCCCACTGCAGGTACATTAACAAGAGGAAGCTATTCCTTAGAAATGCGAATTCAACGCAACGGTGGACTTACCGCTGGTTTATCAGTGGGTATTACTGATAGATTTATGTTTGGTCTCTCGTATGGTGCCAGCTATCTCATTGGTGATACAATTCCTGTTGCCTACCCACGTCCAGAAGCAAATATTAAATACCATTTGATTGATGAAACTACATCTATGCCGGGGATTTCCATCGGGATTAATACACAGGGGTTTGGTACCTATAATTCTGATGAATCAATGAAACGGTATGAAACAAAATCCTATGGTGTGTATTTATCAGCCAGTAAAAACTGGAAAACCTTTATGGGGAATCTGGGTATTCATAGTGGTACGAATTATAATTTTACGGAAAGAACTGACGGCGATGAAGATCCCAATCTATTTTTTGGGATAGATATGGAATTCAACCCGGAACTGTCTATTCTAATTGAATACAATGCAGCATTTAACGAAAATGATGAAACTGCAGAGACAATGTCTTTAAATAGTGGTGGGTATCTGAATGCGGCTGTTCGATGGACTTTCGTTGAACATCTACACATTGAGCTGGATTTTAATAATCTGTTGTTTGATGAAAACAGAGTGGATTATTTTAGTCGAGAGTTGAAAATCACGTATATTGAATACTTTTAACAGATACAGTTGTAATGGCAGTTAACCAGAGACAAATAGATAGGGCAGTGTCAATATCCAAAAAATTTGGAGCCACACAGATAATTCTCTTTGGCAGTACTTTGGATAAATCAACAGAGGCAAACGATCTTGATCTTGCATGTGATGGTGTTAGCGGATGGAATCTTTATAAATTAGGGGCAGAACTGGAGAAGGAACTTCACATACCAGTAGATATAATCCCTCTTTCACAACCCACAAAGTTCACCCTGTATATTAAAGCTATCGGTAAGAGAATTTTATGACCAAGTCTGAAACGCTGAACATCGAAATATTTATCGAAAGTTTAGGCATGTAGTGATTCATAGTTATGGTTTTCAAATAGAATGGGAGCAGATGGTAGAGGGAGTAGAAAATATTGGGAATATATTTAAAAAGTTTAAATCAAAAGTATTAACATTTTTAAAATCTCTTTAAGTTTAGGATGGATTTAAAAATTACATGCGTTAAATACTTTACAAAAGAGGAGGGAATATCATGAAAAAAATACTGTTCTTGGCAATCCTCGCTATTTCTGTGGGGTTATTTGCTCAGGAGGTAGGTGACCTGTTGCAACAGGCAGACGACCTGCATGAGGGCAAAGACTATGATGCAGTGTATGAAGTCCTGAAGAAAGCAGAAGCCATTGCACAGAATGATTTCGAAGTTATCTGGAGGTTATCCAGAGCTCATTTCGATTTCTATGATAACTCTGACGATGAAGCGTACAGTAATGAGCAGATCTACATAGCTTTCGATTATGCAAAGGAAGCGCTGGATATGAATCCGAATCGAGCGGAATCTCATAAATGGTATGCTATCTGCATCGGTCAAGTGGGAATTATCGAAGGTACCAAGCAGAAGATTCTCAATTCTTACCATGTCCGAGACCATACGTTGAAGGCTATAGAGCTGGATCCTGAGGATGATGGCACTTATCACGTCATGGGTCGCTGGCATTACACGTTAGCGGATTTGAGCTGGTTCGAACGACAGATAGCCAGTCTGATTTATGCTAAACCGCCAAAAGCCAGTTTTGAGGAAGCTCGCGGCTTTTTCAAACAAGCCATTGAGCTGGATCCGGAAGATGTTCGTAATTACGTCTGGCTTGGAAAAACGTTTAAAGAGCTGGATGATGAAGATAGTGCGAAAAAAGCCTATGAAAAAGCCCTTGCTCTAACCCCAGAATCTGAAAGCGATCGAATTCTTCAAGACGAGGCAAGAGAACTTATGGACGACCTGTAATCGTTATTGGGGATTATTTAGTGTTTGTCTATAAAGTCACGAGTCTTTGTTTCAATAGCCCAGCCCTTCAGGGCTGGGATTTGAATGTGTCAAAATTCTAGTAGGGCATTCATGCCCTTATCATTTGGAATATTAAGCGTTTACAACGCCGCGAACGGCGTCAGAGCGTTTGTAGTATCTTTAACCCCGCCATGAATGACGGGGCTATAGAGAAAGAAAGCACTACATTATAGACAGACTCTATTTAGTTTTACCAGAATGGGAGCGTTCCAATAGTCTTTACGCTCCCATTTCTTATCTAACCATTTTAAAGGAGGTTGAGAGGAGTTGATGGAGTTAAAAGAAACCCAGATTAGGACGGAACACATTTTTAGGGGGAAACTGTTGGATGTCTGGCGGGATGTTGTACGTCTTTCTTCAGGACGGGAAACCACTCGGGAATATATAAAACATCCCGGTGCGGTGGCAATCATTCCCATTTTACCTGACGGGAAAATCCTGTTAATTCGACAATTTCGCTATGCGCTTGGAGAAGTGGAAATTGAAATCCCCGCTGGTAAAATTGACAAAGGAGAGTCTAAAGAAGAGACGGTAATTCGGGAACTGGAAGAAGAAACAGCATATCGAGCAGGAAAGATCAAACAAATTGGGGAGATTCATCCCTGTATTGGCTACAGCAATGAACGAATATGGCTCTATCTGGCAGAAGAGCTGAATAGGACATCTCAAAACACAGACCACGATGAAATGATTGAACTGTTTCCGTGTGAGATTGAAACCTGCCTTGACCTCATTCAGCAGGGAGAAATTAAGGATGTAAAAGCCATCATTGGACTTTTGTGGGCTGAGAAAATTCTGTCAGGTGACCGATCAATTTCTCCTCATGAATAATCTTTCGGAATTCATCAAATCACAGGCGCAAAATCTTGGGTTTGACCTCGTAGGGATTGCTCCAGCACAACCTTTGGAAGCGGAGTCATTACGACTTCGGGAGTGGATCAATCGTGGATACCACGCTACCATGAAGTGGATGGAAAATCGGATGGAAGAAAGAGAAGACGTCCGGAATTATTTTTCTGAAGCAAAGTCAATCGTCTCTGTAGCGATAAATTATTTCCACGGAACTGCAAATACCAATTTAAAGATATCTAACTACGCCTGGGGAGATGATTACCACGATGTGGTGAAGCGGAAACTCAGGAAGTTGGTACCAAACATTCAAAAGGTTAAGCCAGAAGTAAGGGGTCTTGTCTGTGTTGATACGTCTCCCGTATTAGAAAAAGCGTGGGCTCAACGTGCGGGATTAGGATGGCTGGGGAAGCATACTAATTTGATTACCAGAGACTATGGAAGCTGGCTTTTCCTTGGGGAATTGATTCTGGATATAGAGCTTGATTATGATTTACCTTTTGACGAAGATATGTGTGGGACGTGCACAGCTTGTATCGATGCCTGTCCAACGAGTGCACTTTCCGATTATGTGCTGGATGCCAGGAGTTGTATTTCCTATCACACAATCGAAAATAGGGGCGAACTTCCCGATGAATTTAAAAATCAGCTAAATGGCTGGATTTTTGGATGTGATATCTGTCAGGAGGTATGTCCTTGGAACAAACGCTTTGCAAAACAGAGTCAGAAGGGAGAATTTTTACCTCGTGTGGAAATTGTTGAAAAAACAAAAGAGGGGTGGCAGGAATTAACATTGGAAGAATATCGCCGAATTTTTTGGAAGAGTACCATAAAAAGAGTTAAATTTGAAGAGCTCATGAGAAATATTTATGCGAATTCATAAGCACGAAAAACAAGGGGAATTGCTATGAAAAAAATCAGTATTGTTATTATGCTTTTGTCATTTTCTATTTTTGGTCAATTTATTCCAAATACATCTGTCACTGTTTCGGATGATGCATCCGGTCTCGTTATCAATCCAGCGGGACTTGGTGTTTCACGGGGTTTTAATATGCTCTTTCTGAGCCCTCTGGACTTTACCAAGCTGGATTCAACTCAAGAGGATTTTGGTGTCTATTTTCAAGCTGGACGCACCGGCTTTGGTTTCACCTACCTGAAGGAGGATCCTGATCTCTTTCACTGGGGAAGTGGTGAACATTTCTGGAAAGGCATTTATTTGGGATCTACCACCCATTTCTCGAGTGATGGTTACGAAAAGATCGACCTCGGGATGATGTACCGTGGATTTTCATGGATTTCTTCTGGTCTTTCGTGGAAGAATCTATGGTCACGTGAACGTAAAGGTGTAAGACTTCCGCAGGAGTTTGGACTCGGAATTGCATTCCGACCATTTGGCAACCGGATGACTATTGCTTATGATCATCGCCTTTCTTTTGATGCGGAGACTTTTTTCGAGAATGTGACAGATCTTGGTGGAGTCCTTCAAATAAACACCGAACCGATTGATGGTATCAAACTATTTACCAGTTACAACACGAAGGATAATGGGATTCAAATAGGAATTGGTATCGGGTTTGGAGAAGCCAGTATGGAAACATATCACAATCTTGATGAAGACAATCAATATGGGTCGAGTCTCGTGGGTTTCCATGTCTCCCAAGAAATCCGTCGTTCAATAATACCAAAAAAGGCTTCCACCTTCGTAGAAATGGCATTTGATACGCCCATCACGGACTCTCCCACTCCTAAGGTCTTTTTTGGTCCAAAGACAATCACTCTCCGGGATTTGATTCAAAAAATCCGGGATATGACTGATAATCCTACTATTGACGGAATTATTCTCAAACCAGACAATTATCATTCCGGTATGGGAATGATGGACGAGTTGATTCAGGCTTTCCGTTATTTTAAACAATCCGGGAAGAAGATATATGCTTTCATGGATTCCGGTTCTGACGTTTCCTATGCCCTCGCCTGTGTGGCTGATTCCATTTACCTGAACAGAGGGGGATTTTTAGCTGTAGATGGTCTAGCACTGGGTGTTGGTTTTTTAAAAGGGCTGTTTGACAAAATTGGGGTGGAAGCTCAATTTTATCGTCGGGGAGATTACAAAACAGCAGCAGAGCCGTTTACAAGGGAACACTTGACAGAAACCAGCCGCGAAGCCTATGAAGCCGTTTTAAATGATCTCCATACTGTCTTTTCAGAGATGATTCTGAAAGGTAGAAACTGGACTCCAGAAAAGCTGAATGAGGTATATGCCAAAGCTCTTTACACACCTCCTATGGCTCTGGAAACGGGACTCATAGACGGTATTTTTCACCCGGATCAGATCGAAACGAAGATGAAAGAAATTGCTGGGGAGAAAGTTAAGATTAAAAAGGTGAATAAGTTACCAAGACAGTGGGTATACGATTGGGAACCTGTTATCGGACCAAAGATAGCTTTAATTTATGCCGAGGGTCCCATTTATCCCGGTAAGAGTGAACCTTCTCCATTTGGTGGAGATAAGATCATCGGTTCAGAGACCACAGCAGGTGCCATCCAGGCGGCTCGTGAGGATAAATCGGTGAAAGCCATTGTGATGCGTGTGAACAGTCCGGGGGGATCGGTACTGGCATCCGAGGATATCTGGCGAGAGGTCCACCGAACGACTCATCCTGACTCGGCAGATGAGGAGAATCAAAAACCGTTCATCATCTCTATGGCGAATGTGGCGGGGTCTGGTGGCTATTATATTTCCTGTGCTGCTGATACGATTGTGGCGGATTCAGCCTGCATCACGGGATCCATTGGAGTTCTATCCGGAAAGATTTCCCTTGGTGGGTTGTTTAAGAAAATTGGCTATAACGTTGATATTATCAAGGAAACTCCACATGCAGAGCAATTTGGGATGCATAGAACGTTCACGGAAGAAGAAGGTCAACAAATGCAGGCTATTGTGGACAGTTATTATGAACAGTTTCTTGACCGGGTATCGGAAGGTCGAGGGATGACAATTGAGGAAGTGGATGCTGTTGCCCAGGGACGAATTTGGTCCGGGATTGATGCAAAGGAAAAAGGTCTTGTGGACATTTTAGGTGGACTGGATACCGCTATTGAAGTTGCCCGGAAAAAGGCAAACCTTGAAGAAGATAAGTACGATTTACAAATCTACAAAGGGGTAGAACCATTATCATTTGAATTTAACCTCAAAACAAAATCAGAACTGATGAAAATTCTCGAGATGTTTGAAACAGATGTCCCTATTACAAAAATGCTCGATAGAGCAAAATTGATCAACGATGAGCGATTTCTCTACTTGATGGAGGAGGAGTTGATTTTAGAGGAGTAATGGCTAGAAAAAGACTTAGGTTTAACCTGTCCGGTCAGGAAACACCAAACCAGGTATTTTTC
>CAZVFT010000003.1:53320-56150 GCA_964626495.1 uncultured bacterium | reverse complement strand
TTATTTTGGATGCAAATATACAACTATTATCCGTTATATCATAGTTAACTTAACATTAGTATGAATTATTCATAAGGATAAAGGTTTCCAACCAATAAATTGAAAATAATCCAGTTATTAATAAACAACTCAACCTGATTAATTCCAAAATAATTCAGGTAATGTTTTTTTCATTAAGTTCATGAATAACCGCTACTTATTAGCACATTAAAAAAGCTGATGAATGAATCAGGTTAGTTTTCTCGGTGTAAAAGAGATGGTTTTTTTGGGGGATGTCAGAATCCTTACCCCTTCAAAGACTACTCGTCCCATAAGAATCCCTATTGTAGCTCCTACAAATCGGTTGTGCCAGGCGATATCCTTATGTGGGATAGATTGGAGATTCCACAATTCGGCGAAACCAAGTCCAATTAACGCGGTTATTAATGATGTGACCATTTTTATCTGGAGTTCGTTACTGCCAATTTTATGTATCCGATAAATAAACAATTCAATATTTTCAACTGGGATGCGGATTCTTGATGAAGACGCCTGAATCAATACGTTATTATTTTTATAATTTACAAATGAACCCGATACTTTTTTTTCTGTGGAGAGCTTAATAGTACAAAATGTATTTTGTGGAACACCTTTTATTAAGTCGATAGCATAATGATATGATAGTTTATCGCTCTGTTTGTTCCGTATTTCCTCGCTGATAACAGGGTGAAGGTCTGCAATACGTTTTAACGCATAGAAATCTTCCCAGTTCATTCTTTTTTCAACGGTATGTTTGTTGGCTCGATCTATATTAACAATCTTTACAAGATAGTTGTTTGGATTCATTTCGTAAAACTGAGCACTGTGGAATCCCGTAATGTCTGGAAAGAGACCAAGTATTTTGTTTTCCACCGCATCAATTTCTGTACCAACTTTCGAACTCAGAGGAATAATTTCACCCTTCTGTGCCCACATTTGGGTAAAAAGAATCGTTACTAAGATCAGTGATGATATATATTTATGAACGTTCAATGAGATTAATCACTTCACCCTTGTTCGGGAATCGATCTACGGACTTCTTAGAAAAGATTAAATTCCCATTTTTCATTATCTCAAAGATGCCTCCACCGGAAGGAATTAAGATCAATTTTCTAATCTTCGTCCCGTATTTTTCTAAAAGTTCATTTGCCAGACCGGCAGCTTGTGGAAGGAAGTTTCAAGCACTGCAATATTCGATTGAAATTTTCATAGCTATCCTCCTATTTTGTTCCATATCGTCAACTGAGAGAATACAATTACTGATAATGAATTTGTACCAATAAATAAAAAATCACAATCATCTTAATCAACATCTGCTTATAATAAATTTACTAAAAACTGAACTGGGTCTCGATTGTGGTTTGTTTTACTGGTTCTAATCCGTCTCCTGTGTCCCTGTAGAATTGCCGAAAATCCCAAACAAGGCTGACGCCCTTACTGACTTCGTAGCCAAGACGATAACCGAGCACAGTGTTTACAGACTCAATCTTAAAAGGATTCTGATCGTTGTTGTGCTGATAGTAGGCTGTTGCCTCACTCAACATCGGTATGTTCTCTGGGTTGATACTTGCAAATGCGAAGAAGCTGTTGAACTTGGTGGTGTCGGCAACCATATTTGCATACGAAGTAGTAAAGCTAACAATGTTAAATAGGTCAGCGCTTGCCGAACCATAGTATCCCTTGGAATCCAACACAGAGTTCTCATCTTTGAATATCAGCTTATCTTTGGTGCAGCCTTGGCTGGTACCTTCATCGTAAATAGCCAATGCGCGGTTCAGATCGTACGCCTGATCGAAAAACTGCGGTACGAAGTAATCCTTCTTGATTCGATATTCCAAGCTGATGTTGAAAAACTTGAAAAGGTTAACCTTGATACCCGGGGCAGTGAGCCCTGTTCCTTTTCGCTCGATTCTGCTGAACTGTCCGGTATTCACGGCTGGGAATGACAACCTGTTCAATTCAGCGAAGATGTCGATGTTAACCACTTTTGTCCTCAGCACAGGATAACCGATATCCAAGGCGAAGCCAATAGCTTGAGCTTTGTTATCCTTGATACTGAATGGAGTTGGTTTCAGTAAAACATCTTTGGGATCTTCCTCGTCATCCAAAATATTGTCCCCGTCTCCATCAATATCCCAGCCAATTTCCGGTGCTTGGGTTCCACCATTAAAATCTGGAATTCCATCTCCATCGGTGTCATTCCAAAGCGTGTTGTCATCGGGGAAATCATCAAAAATGTCTGGATAGGTGTCGTCATCACCATCTTTAAGACCAGAGAACTGGTTGATGTCCACCACCAGATTCGTACCAATCCGTAGTGGTAAATTCTTCGAAACTTTATATGTTCCTCTCAGTCCCAAAAGTGTTCCGCCACGGGATAGATCCTTCACATTAGCGAGAAAGATCTCCGCACCGAAGGATCCCAGATTCACCCCACCATCAAAACCTACCCGTCGTACAGAAGGAAATTCCATCATGTTGGAGTAACCCTGTAACAAACCGCCATATCCGAGTGTAACTCCTTCCAGGGCTCCCAACTTGAACCAGTAAGGATCGGATTTTTCTGCCCATCTAACGTAGAGAAACTTGTCCGCGATGTCGCTAACTTCATCCCATTCGTTCTTACGGATGTTCCCCTCATTATCAATGTAGAGCACCAAGTCTAGTCCAATGCCAAGCTTCCCAAAACGGAATTCTGGACGAAAGGCGAACTGATTGTAGATCATGCCGTCAATTGTGGCTGACCCGAGACCGAATCCCAAGTTAAAGGGACCTTCTTTCTCTGGTTCTGGCGCTGGTTCCTCTTCTTCCA
>CAZVFT010000003.1:1994-53220 GCA_964626495.1 uncultured bacterium | reverse complement strand
CCCAAGTTAAAGGGACCTTCTTTCTCTGGTTCTGGCGCTGGTTCCTCTTCTTCCACTTCTTCCACCTCTTCAATTACTTCCTCGGGGACTTCTTCCAGCATTTCCACCTCTTCAGGGACTTCTTCCTCTTCTATCTTAATTTCCGGTTCTTCTTCAATCTCCTCTTCTGGAACCTCCTCTTCAATTTCTTCTTCTGGGACTTCTTCTTCAATTTCTTCCTCTAACTCTTCCTCTGGATCTTTAGGTATCTCCTCAGGACTGACAGGGGTCGTCATAATTTCTCCGGTTGCAGTAGACATTGTCATCTGCCCTGGATCAAGTGATACAGACAGACCACTGATTTTGTTAAATATTTCTAAGGTTCCTTCAAGACCGTAAAAACGATCAACCCCTACTGGATCACTAATTGTCCACCATTTGGTACCTTTAACAGATGAAACTGATACAGGAGTTTCGATTCGAAAATCTTTCTGCCCCCCCTTTTTAACATCAGTAAGAATTTTCCCTAAGTTGATGTTGATCGTTCGGAGGTTTTCAGACTCAATAAATTGGAATTCTGTCGATTCACGTATCTTCAGAAGACTTTTATCGTCCAAATAAATCACCATACAGAATCCAGGATCACCAACTTTTATGTAATCTCCTGAATAAACCATCTGACCAGCTTTTGCGGAATCAAATGAAGGACCTGTCGATCCTTTGACTTGAACAAGACCAAGCACTTTAGTAATTGTAGCAACAGCATCGCTCCCATAGGAAAACTGCATAAAAATAAAGAAAAATAACACGGTTGAAATTCTAGTAATTTTCATCATTAATATTCCTCTATTTTGTTTTTGTTTAGTTTAAGGTTTCCAAACTTGGTATAGCAGGATAATTCATTGGCTTCAGTATTTTCGGAATGGCTCCTCCTTAATTATACAAACATTCTTTGCATAAAATATACATAAACTATCTATATGTCAACTAAACATTGCTCTTTATGTATTAATTTTTAAAAGGTTTTGTTGGGTTTAAAAATTCACAAAAAACGACAATTTTTAACTTATCGCGCTGCATTATTCGATTGATAAACAAAATCAGGCTCAACATACGAGAGTTTCAGTAATGGAGAAAAATTTTCTTGAATACTTTATTTTAGTGAGAAAAACAAATTGAACAAACCTATTCATAAGGGTAAATTTAATTATATGAGGATAAGTATAAATGGAATATTTGAGATGGGCATCATATTTGTGATATTACAAGTGATGAAGCCATCAATATTTCAAGTATAGAAACTTCTTTTGCTTTCTGAACAGGATGGATTCTAAGACAGTCAGACAACAATTTATTGATTTCTTTAAGGAAAGAGATCACTCTTTCGTCCGAAGTACACCCGTAGTACCGGTTGACGATCCTACTCTTCTATTCACAAATGCCGGTATGAACCAGTTTAAAAATATTTTTCTGGATAAGGAGGGAATAAAATATCCGCGTATCGTGAATTCTCAGAAATGTATCCGAGTGAGTGGGAAACATAATGACCTGGAAGAGGTGGGCTATGACACATTCCATCACACATTTTTTGAGATGTTAGGGAATTGGTCTTTTGGAGATTACTACAAGGAGGAAGCAATTCACTGGGCATGGGAACTTTTCACAGAGATTTGGGAGCTGCCAAAAGAACGACTTTGGGCGACAGTTTTTGAGGGGGATAATGAGTCTGAAGAATTGTGGAAAAAGGTGACAGATATTGACCCTAATCGGGTATTGAAATTTGGGAAAAGAGAAAATTTCTGGGAAATGGGGGAAACAGGTCCCTGCGGTCCCTGTTCTGAGATTCATTATTATGTGGGTAAAGACTTATCCAAACAAAATAAAAAAGGTATCAATGTATCTGACCAGTATTGGGAACTCTGGAATCTTGTTTTTATCCAGAGTAATCGTATGCCGGACGGAAGCCTTGAAAGACTTTCCAAAAAACACGTTGATACGGGTGCTGGGCTTGAGCGTATTGCTGCTGTATTGCAACATAAAACAAGCAATTATCAATCTGACTTGTTCCAACCGATTATTCAGGAAGTGGAAAGGTTAACAAACACATTTTACAAGAACAATCCGGTACCCCACAGGGTAATTGCAGATCATCTTCGAATGATGACTTTTGCCATTGCTGACGGTGTGCTTCCATCGAACGAGGGTAGAGGATACGTGGTGAGGAGAATCCTTCGCCGTGCGGCTCGTTTCAGTAGAAATCTTGGGGCTCACGA
Source organism: uncultured bacterium (assembly GCA_964626495.1). Lineage (GTDB taxonomy): Bacteria > Fidelibacterota > Marinisomatia > Marinisomatales > CAZVFT01 > JACNLN01. The sequence continues at coordinate 50,968 of CAZVFT010000003.1, read as the reverse complement.
TCCGTTCCTTTATCGTTTGGTTCCTATGATTATTGACATGATGGGGGATATTTATCCGGAACTGGTTGAGCGGAAAAAACATGTCGAAAAAGTAATCAAGGTTGAAGAGGAGAGTTTTAACGCAACTCTTGATCGAGGTCTTGAGAATTTTCAGAAGATACTTGCGGATCTGACTGCTGATATTATTCCCGGCGATAAGGCATTCAAATTGTATGATACTTTTGGATTCCCGCTGGACCTCACTCAACAGATGGCGAGGGAAAAGGGGCTGTCGGTTGATCTGAAAGGCTTCGAACAGGAGATGCAAGGACAGCGGGAAAGAGCGCGATCATCCGCCAGATTCCGCGTGGATGTGGCTAAAGGTAACTGGGTAGAATTGACCAAAGGGAAAGATTCTGAATTCATCGGTTATGATGAAGCTAAATCGAAGGTTCAAATTCGACGATATTTAAATGAAAATGGGAAAGTTTTTCTAATTCTTGACAGAACTCCATTTTATGGTGAATCTGGGGGGCAGGTTGGTGATGCGGGGTTCATTAGAGGTGAGAGATTTACCATTGAAGTTGTCAATACCGTAAAGGAAGGTGAAAATTTTATTCACATTGGGAAGATGATGTCGGACGATGCTGTTGAATCTCCAGAAGTAACTGCAGAAATTGACGTAAACAGACGAAATGCCATCAAATTAAATCACACCGCTACACATCTTATGCACAAAGCACTGAAACTCGTACTTGGGGATCATGTGCATCAAGCAGGATCTCTGGTTCATTCTGACTATCTTCGCTTTGACCTCACCCATTATGAGAAAATGACACTGGAACAAATTCGTAAAGTAGAAGAAATTGTAAACCGAGAGATCCGGGAAAATATACCGATAGAAATATCTTATAAGGATTTTGAAAAAGCTCGCCAAGAAGGAGCTGTGGCTTTATTTGGAGAAAAATACGGTGAAAAAGTCAGGGTGGTGAGTGCAGGTGATTTCTCAAAGGAATTATGTGGGGGAACTCACGTAATTAGCACAGGAGAAATTGGATTTTTCAAGATAACAGAGGAATCTTCTCTTGCAGCCGGCGTGAGACGAATTTTTGCCATAACGGGTTCGAAAGCAATTGATTATATTTTGAATGGATTTGATATTCTGTCTCAAGTTCAGGAATTGCTTAATTGTTCCAGGGAACAGGTTGCCGAACGCGTATCCAAATTGCTGGAGCAGAAAAAAAACCTCGAGAAAAAGTTAAGAAAAAAACAGACGGTCAGTAAGGCTGATGTACTCATTAGTGTGATGAAAGAGTGTGAAGAGGTAAATGGGCGAAATGTATTGGCGACGGTGGTGGATGTTATTGATATGGATCATTTGAAAAACCTGGGAGATCAACTGCTTACAAAATTGAAGAGCGGGATAGGTGTTCTTGGGGGAATTATTGATGATAAACCAAACCTGGTATGTATTGTTACCAAAGATCTTAATAAAAAAGGAATAAAAGCAGGTGATCTTGCAAGAAAATTTGGACAAATGATTGGCGGAGGCGGAGGTGGTAAACCTCATCTTGCCACGGCTGGAGGGAAAGATCCAGACGTCTTACACGATGCCATTAAAGAGATTAAAAAAGAGTCGGTTAAAATTGTGAGGGGGAAATGAGTAACCATCTGATTTTTCATAAGAGTCGGGAAGGGAAGGTTGGGTCTTCACTTCCAGAAAGTGATGTTCCTGCTATTTTACCAGCAGATTTATTCGATGAATCAGAATTACGTAGTAATGATGCATCATTACCAGAAGTTACCGAGCCGGAAGTAATCCGTCATTTTACCAATCTATCCGTCAAAAACCATCACGTAGACAGGGATCTCTATCCGTTAGGTTCCTGTACGATGAAATACAATCCAAAAGTTAATGAGGTTACCTCACAAATGAGCGGTTTCACTGCCGTTCATCCCCGCCAGCCGGAGAGGACCATCCAGGGAGCATTGGCTGTCATCTTCGGTTTGGAGGAGCAGTTAAAAGCCATCACAGGGATGGATCGTTTCACCCTTCAACCCAGCGCTGGCTCTCAGGGAGAATTAACAGGCGTGTTGCTGATGCGAAAGTATCATTCACTCAAAGGGAATGACAGGCGTGTCATCCTGATACCGGATACCGCTCACGGAACAAATCCTGCCAGTGTCATGATGGGAGGTTGCGAGGTGCGGAATGTACTGACCAACCAAAGTGGACGAGTGGATCTGGAAGATTTGAAAAAGAAGCTATCGGAAAATGTTGCAGGAATGATGTTGACCGTTCCTAATACTCTTGGGTTATTCGAATCGGACATTGAAGAAATCACCCAGCTCGTTCACGAAGCAGGTGGATTGATGTATATGGATGGAGCCAATTTGAATGCGCTTCTTGGTATTATTAGACCGGTAGATATGGGATTTGATATTGTTCACATTAATCCACATAAAACTTTTTCGACACCTCACGGTGGGGGAGGACCCGGGTCTGGTCCCATCGGCGTTGTGGAGAAACTAATGGATTTACTCCCCATCCCGCTGGTAGAACGCCAGCTCGCAGAGGGAGTCCCTTCGGGAGGAGAACGATACAGCCTGAACTATGATCTTCCTAACAGTATCGGGCGTATTCATTCCTTTTTTGGTAATTTTGGCATCCTGGTGCGAGCATACACTTATATCCAGATGGTGGGAAGAGAAAGGCTCAGCACATTATCACGACAGGCAATCTTGAATGCCAACTATCTAAAACACCGGGTTCAGAAGGCTTATGATCTTTATATTGATGATCACTGTATGCACGAATTTGTCTTAACAGCGAAGAAGCAAAAGGAGCGGGGAGTCAAAGCCCTTGATATTGGTAAAAGGTTGTTGGACTTTGGTTTTCATGCTCCCACTGTCTATTTTCCTATGAATGTACCAGAAGCTTTGATGGTGGAACCAACAGAGTCCGAAACTATGGAAAATCTGGATCGATTTGCCAAAGCCTTGCTTCAAATTGATGAAGAGTCAAAAACCAATCCAGAGAAGGTACAGAATGCCCCATACTCCACTCCTGTCAGACGACTCGATGAGGTGTCAGCAAATCGATCACTCAATTTAAGATGGATGCAGTTATGACAAATAGGAAGGTCGTGATAACGGACAAAGCCCCAAAAGCTGTCGGACCATACAGCCAGGCAATTGTGTCTGGAGATTTTATTTTCACCGCGGGTCAGATTGCCATCAACCCCGCCACGGGAAATATTATTGAAGGGGATTTTAAATCCCGTGTTAAACAGATTTTACATAACCTCGATACCATACTTCAGGAAGCTGATTCTTCTCTGGATAATGCTGTAAAACTCACAGTATTTTTAACCGATCTTTCCAGATTTGATGAATTAAACGATATATTTAGAAAGGTTTTTACTAACGATCCGCCAGCTCGTTCGGCTGTTCAGGTTTCTGACCTTCCTTTGGGAACAGATGTGGAAATTGACTGTATCGCAGTAAGATAGTAATAATAACCATCAAAACACATATTTGTGTGAAACCAGCAACTATTTTCCTCCCCCTTTTTTTAGTTGCACCACTTTTTGCATCTCAGGATTCTACATTTGTTGAGAAATCACCGAAGAAAGCGGTCATGTACTCCATCATTCCGGGTGGCGGCCAGTTTTATAATGGGAAGTGGGTAAAAGGAACGTTGATTGTCCTTGCGGAATCGTACGCCTGTTACCAATATATTAATTTCAGGAATCTATACAATAACAATCCTGATAACAATCGTTACTTAGAAAAGAGAAATAAATATGCCTGGTGGGTTGGTTTGATTTATATTTACAACCTTTTAGATGCACTGGTGGATAGCCACTTGTCATCTTTTGAAGAAAATATAGACGAGTTTGATAGACCAATTGAGAAAAACGACTCTCAACAGGAGGAGACAGCTCGCAGAGGGAGTCCCTTCGAGACAGGAGAATAAATGACATCAAATAGGGAACAATGGGGAACAAACTTTGGATTTATACTGGCAGCAGTCGGCTCCGCAGTGGGATTAGGAAATATTTGGAAATTCCCTTTTATTACTGGAATGAATGGTGGAGCTGCGTTTGTTCTCATTTACATAATTTGTGTTATTGTTATTGGATTTCCCGTTATGCTAATGGAGTTTGGACTTGGTCGTCTAACTCATAAAAATCCTGTGGGAGCCTTTAGAAGCGTTGATCGTTCTGGGGGGAAATGGTATCTTGTTGGTGCAATGGGTGTTCTAGCAGGATTTATTATCCTTTCCTATTATAGTGTGGTAGCTGGATGGTGTTTGGGATATGTGTGGAAAGCTCTACATGGTGTTTTTTCTCTGTTTCAAGATGCCGCTCAGGCTGGCGAACATTTTACAGCATCTGCAGCAACAACTCGCTGGGCAATCTTCTATCACGGCTTATTTATGGCACTCTGTATATCCATCGTTATTGGTGGTGTTAAAAGCGGGATTGAGAGAGCCAGCAAAATACTGATGCCGTCGTTAATAATAATCCTTATAATTTTAGTAATTAGGGGAGTTACTCTACCGGGAGCATCCTCAGGATTAAAATTTCTATTCAAACCCGATTTTTCAAAGATAACCGGCGATACAATATTAGTTGCTCTGGGGCATGCATTTTTTACTCTGAGCCTTGGAATGGGAGCTATGATTACATACGGATCATATCTTTCCCGAAAGGATAATCTTGTCACTTCTGCAATAATCATTGCAATTCTTGACACATCTGTAGCAATACTGGCTGGGGTTGCCATTTTTACCGCGGTATTTGCCTATGACCTGGAGCCTGCTGCTGGACCCGGATTAATTTTTCATGTCCTACCAGCCATTTTTTCGGAAATGCCCGGAGGTGCGTTTTTCGGGCTGCTGTTTTTCCTTCTTATGTCCATCGCGGCTTTAACATCGGGAATATCTCTACTTGAGGTAATTAGTGCATATTTTATTGATGAACGAGGTTGGCCCAGAAAACAGGCTACTCTTACTTTTGGGATCGTCATCTTCTTACTTGGTATTCCTTCCGCAATGTCATTTGGTGCGCTTGCAGATTGGCATCCACTTTCGCAAACAGCTATTGTTTCTGTTGTAGCTGGCATTCTGATTTGTATATTTGCAATTCTGCTTGGCTGTTTTGATTTTCGACAGGAAAAGATTCATCTACCCGGTAAAGGTGTTACAATAGCAGTTTTCGCATCAGGAATTGCTGTGATTATTGCTGGAGTATTTGAGAAATATCCTTCAATTCTTATAGGTTGGTCAAAGACAGGTTGGACATTTTTCGACTTTGCTGACTATTTATCATTCAAATATCTACTTCCACTTGGTGGCTTATTATTAGCGATTTTTACATTGGTCGTATGGGGTGCGAATCAATTTATTGAGGAATTAAAAAAAGGAAGTCGTTTTAATCTATCCTCGGGTCTTACAACTTTAATATTGGTAATAACTATAATTCTCACAGTTATTACTTTCATCGCTGGAATTATTGAAAAAACATAACAATGTTCATCGCAAGATTTATTAAATACAATACTCCACTGTTCAAGAAGATTAGTGGAAAAATCAAGGTGTTGGATACCTTTTTCCTGATGAGACCGATTCTATTTTTCCCAGTTTGGATAATGACTTTGGCAGGAATCAGCGCTGCAAGAGGTGGTGTTATCGAGGAATTGTGGTGGTCAACCCATATAGATTGGATTGGAGTTATGTTTTTTCTTGGATTGACCTTGATAGTTTCCACAACGTTTATTCAAGGACAAATCCTTCACCGGGATAGAGATCAGATCAATCAAAAAAATCTATTGATCTGCCAGAAGATTATTTCAGAAGAGAAAGCCCGCTCTGTCGCTAAACTAGCCTTCATTGCCGGCATAGTTATTGTTGTGTTATCTTTATTTTTTGTTTCTATTATGCGGAATGAATTTATATTTTTTACTCTGGTCTGGGTATTACTTCTCTATGGTGTTTGGGGAATATTATTTTATCGGGGGAAATTTCTATGGTCAATGAAACCAATTTTAGAAACAATCGGGAATGGTTTGGCGGGATTGTTTCTGTTTATGACGGGTTGGACCTACGCCGGAGGGGAGTTAATGACTGGATTGATTCAATCTATTCCCTATGTTTCGGCTTTTATTGCAGTATCAATGCTAACGTCTATTCCTGATCGTGTGGGTGATGAAAAAACGAATAAAGTAACCTTTGCAATAAAATATGGTGATGGAACCATACTTGCCATTGGAACCCTTTTGATATGCTTATCTACCGTATTGGGATATAAATATTCAGATCCTGTCATCAGCACAGCGTCAATTATTACCCTCCCGTTTTTTCTTGTTGCTTTAATCTTAAGGAAGCCACGACACGTTCTGTGGTCTATTCGTTATCCCGTCCTTATTCTTGGAATATTTGTTGGAGTCAGGTATCCGTGGTTTTTCGTTCCTCTTATTATAAATTTTTATTTGATGAGACATTATTATTATTTTCGATTTGGCGTGATTTATCCAACTTTTTCGGAAATGCCATCACAACCGCTCTTCCATGATTAAAATCATTCAAGATAAGTGCGATTTTTGCGGCAGCTGTGTGGCGGTCTGTCCCGAAGATTGTATTGAAATTGAGGAAGCTATCCTCACAATCGATCAAGAACTCTGTATTGATTGTGAATTGTGCATATTTATCTGTCCATTTGAGGTGCTGGAGAATGTGGAGACAGAAGAAGTTTGATATCATTGTCGTAGGTGGCGGACCGGCAGGCACGACAGCGGCCCGTTATGCTTCTATGAACGGAGCGAAAGTTCTTGTTCTGGAAAAAGATCGAGATATTGGGATGCCCGTCCGGTGTGGTGAAGCGGTCAGTGAGGAGGGACTCAAAAATTTTATGGACCCCGATCCCCGGTGGATAAAATCTACCATCTCGAAAATCCGATTGGTCTCTCCCAGCGACTATGTTGTGGATTTTGATATGAAGGCGCGGGGTTTTATCCTGGACCGGCGAATATTCGATTACGATCTTGCTCAAATGGCTGCTATGGAAGGTGCTACTGTCATCACAAAGGCATATGTGAATGGACTTCTGTTTGATGGTGATTGTGTAGCAGGGGTAAAGGGGAAATATTTATCTGAACCGTTTGAATTGAAGGCAAAGCTTGTTATTGGAGCCGATGGTGTAGAAAGTCGTGTAGGGCGTTGGGCGGGTCTTCAAACCCAGGTTAAGATGAAAGATATGCTATCTTGCGTCCAGAAGACTGTTACAGGCATAGAGGTGGACGAAAGGCGGTTTGACTTTTATCTGTCAAAAAAATGGGCTCCCGGGGGATATATCTGGGTTTTCCCGAAAGGAAAGAACCGGGCAAATATCGGACTTGGAATATCAGGGAAATACAGCAAAGAGAAATCCGCATACAGATATTTAGACGAATTTTTACAACATCGTTATCCAAACCATTCTGTGCTGACAGCAGTGGCGGGAGGTGTTCCCTGCGATAAAACGCTGAAAACGATCGTAACAAATGGATTGATACTTGTAGGAGATTCTGCTCACATGGTCAATCCAATGACAGGCGGCGGCATCATCCCAGCGATGAAAGCCGGTATGCTGGCAGGAGAAACAACAGCGAAAGCCGTCACAAATAATGACTTTAGTGAGAAATATTTATCCAGATACAGCAGGGAGTGGCGCAAGATTGGAGGGAAGAACCATGAAAGATATTACCGGTTAAAAAATACCATTACAGAATTAAGTGATGAAGAGCTTGATAATATTGCAAAAGCGGTGTTAAAAATTCCTGAAGATGAGCGAACGATTACCAAGGTCTTTTTAAAAGCGGTTATGAAAAAACCGAAATTGATTTATGATGTTACAAAGGTATTTGCGGGAATCTGATGAATTTACGTGAACTTTTACGTAATCTTGATCTACAGACTTACGTAGCCTTCGATTTTGAAACTACCGGTTTAGATCCCCAACTTGATAGAATTATTGAATTTGCCGCTATCCGGTACAAGGATGGTGAGATTGCGGATCGTTACGACACTTTAGTCAATCCACAAATCCCCATTCCGTCGAACATCACGAATATCACTGGAATCACCAATGAGATGGTAGCAGATTCCCCACGTGAGGAAGATATTGTTACAGATATATTTGAATTTATAGGTGACAACCCCATTGTGGCACATAACATTGATTTTGATTATAATTTTTTAAGAGCACTGAAAGAGAGATATTCTCTCGAAAATGTTGATATTTCCAACCCACTTTTTGATACATTGGTTCTGGCACAGACTTTTCTCTACTTTCTTCCCAATCACCGACTTGGGACGGTAGCAGAATATTTTGGTGCTCCCAAAGAGGGGTCGCATCGAGCTCTTGCAGATACGGAAAATGTAGGCATTCTCTTTTTGAACCTGATATTGGAGGCGTGCTCATATTCCCTCTCTGTGATTCAGAAAATATTGGCAGCAATTCAGAACTTCGATGTTCCGAATAAAGAATTGTTTGTTAATATCGCTAATTTGTTGGTAAGTGAACAAAAGTTAAAACACGGTCTGGTAGAATCATCTATCCAAAAACCGGAGTTCAATAATTTTTTTGAGTATCACGGAAATTCTAACGTAATCCCTGAGAAAGCAGAGGGTGTCTTTGGTGAAAATGGTATCTTTTCTGCAACATTTGGAACGGATGATTATGAGGTGCGTCCATATCAGATTGAATATTCTGATTTTATTCTGAAGTCTTTGGAAAATGGTGTGATAGGGGTTGGCGAAGCGGGCGCTGGATTGGGCAAATCCCTCGCTTATCTCTATCCTGCTCTTAAAATTTCTCTTGAAAAAGAAGAGGGTCCCAGCGTGATTTCGTGCCATACGAAGCATCTTCAGGATCAGCTGTTTTATCAGGAATTACCCAAGTTGGCACAGGCTTTGGATGTCTCCTTCAGCGCTACAATGATGAAAGGTCGTCAGAATTATCTGTGTAAAACACGTCTCGATTGGGTCATTGCCGATGCAAAAAGTATGCTTTCTAAATATGAAGTTTTATCGCTTCTGCCGGTTATTGTCTGGCTGCAGTGGACAAAAACGGGTGATTTTTCCGAATGTGCAGGATTTTTAAATCGCAGATCCGGCCGGGTGAAATCAATGATCAGCAGCGATGTGGGATTTTGTACCCGTCAGATTTGTAAGAATAATCACGGCTGTTTTGTGGGACCGCTTCGGCTGAAGAATCAACAAGCTGATCTTATCGTAATTAATCAGGCATTATTGCTCTCTGAAATTCAAAATCCAGGTATTTTACCGCCCTTCCGTCGGGTTGTCGTTGATGAGGCTCACAATTTAGTAAAAGTTGGATACAGTCAATATCAGAAGAAAGTTAATCATCAATTAATCTGGGATTTGTTAAGCTTGGTCAATCCCACTTCTAAAGTATCCCAGCGATTGAAAAAGCAAATTGAAGCGGTAGGACAGATGGAGGATTCATTGTTAAAGCAGTACTCCGACTTTCAAATGACGGTTGAATCACTTTTGATTAAAAGCAAACAATTGTTTGATGAAATGTCGAAGTTATTCTCTCGTTCGTTTGATCCCAACGTTACCTATGAACAAAAACTCAAGTATAAGGGTTTTGAAAAACAGTTTAAGAATGTTAGATCCCTGATCACAGAATTGATTCATTCTATTAAATCCGGGATTGACCAACTTACTGTGATTTTAAAGAAACTTGATCAACTGGGAGAGAAAAAAGTTTCAAAGGACCTTCCTGTGTCGCTCAGATCAGTGGAAGAATCAATGGAGGAAATTTTAACAACTCTGATGGAAACTGCAATCAACGAGAGGGACGATTGGGTATATTGGTTGTCTGGGCGATATTTCAATGACGAATTGCTCATCTCTCTTAATGCGGTTCCCATTGATATTGGTTCCGAGCTGTTGAAAGATATATTCAAACCAATGGAATCTGTCATCATCACCTCTGCGACACTAAAAACGGGCAAAAAGTTTGACTATTTGATATCAAGAATGGGGTTATCCGAAAATGATGATTTAAACATTCAGACGCGGGTATTCCCCAGTCCATTTTACTACGAAGAACAGTGTAAATACTACCAGTATGGTGGACCTCTTCTTTCTACTTCTGATGATTTTCCCGGATTTATTTGCGATCTGGTAACTCTTTTAAATCAGAGGTGGAAGAAGCGAATTATGGTTCTGTTTACATCGAGGAGAATGATAGGTAAATGCTACGATGAATTTGAACAGAGGGGACTTACGGGAAAGTTTAATTTATTTGTCCAGCTTCCGCCGGCTTCACGAAATCAACTGTTGACAGGGTTCAAGAAGTCACCTGATGGGATTCTTTTTGGGACAGACTCATTCTGGGAGGGGGTGGATCTTCCTAAAGAACTATTGGAAGTATTGATCATTACCAAACTTCCTTTTGATGTTCCCAATGAACCAATTGTGAAGGCATACGGTGAGCTTATCCAAAATAGAGGGGGAAATAGTTTTTTTGATTTTGGGGTTCCTGAAGCAGCAATCCGGCTGCGGCAGGGATTTGGACGATTGATTCGAACGTCTTTTGATGAAGGTGTTTACATCAATTTAGACAGTCGTGTTATTAATAAGAGGTACGGACGTCTGTTTTCTGAGGTGATTCCTGTTCAGATGAACATATTTTCTTCAATTGAAGAATTTTCAAATAATCTGTAACTGTTTCCACTAAAAGAATTCCCTTTGTAAGCCAATAAATTGCTGGTCGGTTCTTATGGTGTTAACGGACGGCGATAACCAGACAAAACGCTTAATGAACTTCTACCGACCAGAAACTCAGACGCGTTTTTAGTCAGGTTGATTATAATGTTAGAATGCCGTTTTACTAATTGATTTTTCTTGCACATTATTAAAACTGAAATTGCCTATCTTCGGTTATTTCCAGCAATTTTTGGAAGACGAGAACAGCCGGCATCCGGCCACTGGCTTGCCGTATGACTATTAACACTTTATCATTCTGTAATTGCTTTAACATTGGCATAAGTGATTGCTTTGGAATCTTCGATTCCTGCTGGATATCGCTTGAACGGAATATAGGTTTATCAAAAATAGCATCAAGTAATTGATGAGCGTATTGAGAACGAGTACGTTCAACTATATAATCTCGTATGTTAAAATAGTGGTCCAAAATCTCTTTTACTTTGGCGTTATTTTTTCTTGATTGCTCAACTACTGCATTTAAGTAAAAATTTACCCAACTGTCCCAATTATTTTTATTCGATATTTCCTGAAGTCGCTTGTAATACTCGTCTCTATGATTTTCCAAATAAGAGCTTAAATAAAACATAGGACGTGATAGCACTTTTTTATAATAAAGAAATAGCGGTATTAATAAGCGTCCAATCCTGCCATTTCCATCCAAAAAGGGATGTAGTAATTCAAATTGAGCGTGGATAATTGCTGATTGTATTAAAACATCAGAATCATCAATCCAAATATATTTTTCAAATAAGTTAAGGTAATCTTACAAAACAGATGGTTCGGGAGGAATAAATAAAGCCTGTTCAGTGGGTGTTCCAGCCATCCCTATCCAATTTTGCGTAGTGCGAAACTTACCCGGTTGTTTATCAGCGCCACGGACACTTGTCATCAATTCCTTGTGCATTTGTCTGATAAGAAAGAGAGACAAAGGGCGATTTTGTAATGCTTTCTCTGCTAATATTAAAGTTGAGCGATAATTGACAATCTCTTGTACATCCTGCTTTTTCCTCTCTTCCAGTAAGTCTATTCCTGCTTCGAATTTTAAAACTTCATCCAGTGTAGCCTGAGTTCCTTCAATTTTGGAGGACAACACCGCTTCATTCGTAGTTAAAGGCGAAAGTAATATTTCCGGATTTACTATAGCTTGCAATAATCCATCATAACGGGCGAGTTCGGCATTAGCCCGTCCCACTAATCCGATAATATTTTCATAATTTAGATTTTTAACGGGTAATTCATTTGGTAGATATGGTTTCATATCAAACCTCTTTTTTTTGTACAGCCAAATATACATAAAGATATTTGTGTATAGCAAACACTATATAATTGGACACTAAAAGATTTATGATTAGTGAGTTGGACATAACTCGAGTCAATGGCGAAACTGATTGGCGAATAAAATAGCCTGCCCAACAGAATGCGTGGTCAGGTTGATTGGATGTTAGGCAACCACAATAATCTCAAGCGATACTCTGAATTCGATGCAATTCATCTGACTCTTTCAACTTTGCCCAATATAAGTCCCATCGTTGCTGGAGATTCATCCAAAAATCAGCTGTATTACCAAAAAACAGTGAAAGTCGGAGGGCAGTACTAGGCGTAATTCCTCTTTTGCCATTGACAAGTTCATTAATCCGCTGAAAGGATACATGTATTGCAACCGAGAGTTGTTTCTGTGTAACCCCCATTGGTTTTAGGAATTCTTCAAGCAACATCTCACCTGGATGTGTTGGCGTACGGTTTGTTGGAATTCTAACCATTTTATCCTCTCCTTTAGTGGTAATCCACTATTTCTACATCAATTGGACCTGGTTCAGTCCAACTGAAACATATCCTATACTGCTTATTGATACGGATACTATATTGACCTTCTCTGTTACCTCTCAATGCTTCAAATCGGTTTCCTGGTGGGATTCGAAGTTCAGATAGACGAATGACAGAATCTAATTGATCAAGCTTTCGAATAGCAACTGATCGAAGGTTAATAGGGCATCTCTTCCAGGCAATTTTCGAATCAACACCGTTGAAAATATCTGCAGTACCCTTGTCAGAGAATGATCGTATCACAGGGTAATAATAGCACGGCTATCGTGATATTGCAAGAACTTTTTTTAGGGTTGGATACACGAATAAACTCACTGGCTTGTCCGCCATCTTGCTGAGCGGGCTTGTCCACCAAAAGCTCGAAGGCGGTCGTTACCAGATTAAGCAGAACGCCTGTCCCGCAATCGGCGGGGTAGTGGGGGTTGGCAAGACCACTAATCACCCGTAATTTTTTTATAAGCCAATTCAAACAATGGTTGAAAATCACTTACCTTTGTTTTACCAGGTGTAATGTAATAAACTGCTTCTTTCCATCCAGAATCATATTTTGTCATTTCAATATCCACAGTTTTTGCTTTTTCTTCAGGTAACTTAAAGAAAAAACCAAAAGTTTTAGAACCAACCCACTTAATACCAAAAGCATTAAAGAAACCCGCTTTAAAGCCACAGTAATGTTTATTGTATTTTGTTTCCAATGACCAATTATTTTTTTTGATAAACGATTCAACTTCGTGAATGTATTTCAAGAAAGATACAGCACTTTTTTTGTTGAAATGGTGTTTATAGAAATCAGCGTCATATGTTTCCAAACCCGATACAGTAGATACTTTTGATTTTTTATCTTCTTCCAATTTATTGACAAGAAGCAAATGATGCTCGCCTTCTACCCAGCGTTTAACTTCAATTAAATCAACGGTGTAATTGATTTTGTTTACAATATCCAAAGTTGAACGAAGAATGCTTGGTGCGATGACAACAATTCTAACTTGGAAATCATCCCAACTAATTGAGAGTTCGTCTGGTTTATTTTCGCATTCTAACCATAGAGATTTTATAGAATCAGGATTTGTTTCTGCCCAAAAAGCATATTGTAAAACTTGAGGAATGATAGATGCGTCAACCGTAACATTTTTCATTTCTACAATACATACATTACCATCATTGTCTACACCAACGATATCAGGAATACCTGATTTGTTTCCACCACGAATTTGTCGTTTTATCAAAAATATATCTTCAAGAATTTCCTGATTTTCAAAAATTACTTTTTCAAACTCTTCTTCAGTTTTGAACGGTGTAGCAAGTAGACTTTTTGTCTCTTGTTGTGTTTTCCAAAATAAATTAGCCATAGTTCATTTTCCTATCATTAATTGTTTCATTGTGGCTTGCCAACGATATCTATGTTCCCCTCTGTCCCAACAGGGACTCCCTTGAGCCAAAGGCTCTCCTTTGGAGGAGTCAGAAAGTTGTAAAATCAGATGAAAGTCCTGGTATGGGAACAGGAATAAAAACAACAAAACCAACAAAGGGGAACGATTATGAACCATAACAACAAGAAGTTAATTGGAAATAGACAATACGTACAAGGGAAAATTATTGTCGGGATTGATTCCGCCAGGGACAAACACCAGGTATAGATTATTGATTCTAATGGTGTTCCCTTAGGTAAGACCCTTTATTCAGGCGGGGATTAAATAAAAAGCTAAATGGAAAGGGAAGAATTAATGAGGTAATTGTCAGGAGAGACTATTCAGATATTTTGTAATCTGGGACTTTTTCCGTCCTGCTGTGTTTTTATGAATAATCCCTTTACTGACTAATGAATCGATGATGGATACTGCTTGCCGATAGACCTTTTCCCCTTCTTCCCTGGTGGTTGACGACAAAACCTTTTTTATTGCTGTCTTCATTTGACTTTTATAGTGTTTATTCCGGATGTATGCTTTCTGCTGTTGGCGCTCTCTTTTTTGTACCGATAAATTTTTTTTCTCAGTCATTTCTTAATCTTTCTCTTTTAATAAATCGTGTTATGAACGTTCCAAAAGTGGTGGCAAATTTATTGGTATATTTTAGAATAATCAACTTTTCTTCACTTATTCAAATTTTGACATTGACATTTCTCATTTTGATGAGTAAGATTAAATTGTACTGGAGAATTGAATGAAACAGATCTGTTACTCGAGCTTAATTTCATCAATCTCTCATATAAAATTGTGCCACAATCAGAAATTTTTCACCCTCATCTCAGGAGGAATAAAATGAAAATAAAAGGTCTTATTATTACCACAATTTTTATAAGAATAATAACAGCCCAGAGTTTCACTTTTGAAACAGGTGATACAGAGGCATATATTGAGTTAGACAGTCTTGTGGTGTTCGATGCAACGATTACGAACGTTTCACTTGATACGATTATTGTTGCCATTGTTAGAACAGTGGATGATTTACCTGAAAACTGGTTATCGAGAATGTGTTTGGATGGTTTGTGTTATCCGCCTATCATTGACAGTATAGCTACGAATTATGACTTTGGCAGCAGTCCAGTGGAACCGGATTCATGCCGGCATTTCACACTTTACATAAATGCGAATACAAATGAGGGGACGGGTACGGTTCAGCTGGTAATATTGGATGTTGATAGTACTGTTTATTCTGATACAGTTAATTATGTGGTGACTACCTATCCGGCGGGATATTCTGGTCCCGTCTGGCATGTCTCTACCACTGGCAATGATACCACCGGCGACGGCTCTGCGGAAAATCCATTTGCCACCATCCAGCATGGGATCAATGTGTCAAGTGAGGGTGACACCATTCTTGTCCACGAAGGCACCTACGTAGAAAATATCAACTACCATGGGAAGAATATTGTGGTGGGGTCATTGTATCTTACTACCAGTGATACATCTTATATCTCACAAACTGTTATTGATGGGGATAGCAGTGGGAGTGTTGTATCCTTCATTTCAGGAGAAGATGAAAATTCTGTTTTAACTGGATTTACAATTAAGAGGGGATTTGCTATTTATGGTGACACACTCCTGGTAGGAGGTGGAGGTATCCGCTGCATCCATTCCTCACCCATTATTGAGAATAACATAATCATTCAAAATTACTGTGATTGGTATGTTGATGGTGCCGGCATTTTTTGCAGTTATTCGGATGCTCAAATTCTTGGCAATACCATCAGTGAAAACTATGGCGCCTATGCCGGAGCTGGTATCTGTATCCGGGACAGTTCAGATGTGTTAGTTCTTGATAATATCATTCGTTCAAACGAGACGATGAGTGGATATGGAGTTGCCGAGGGAGCTGGAATATTTGTGGGTGTGGGTAGTGAACCGCTAATTGAAGGCAATACCATCGAGTGGAATGTCATGGATTTTGGGGATGGAGGTGGTATTTGTATCTGGGGTGATAATTCTCCACGGATCTTTCGAAATGTGATTGCAGGAAATGAGGGAGAAGGGATTGTCTGTATGTACGACTCCGAGGCACAGATAGTGAACAATACCATTGTGGCAAATCTTCGTGGAATACGAACCGACGGTGGTGCTCACCCCATTGTGGTCAACTCCATCGTATGGGGAAATGAAAATGAAGAAATTGTGGTTGATAGCTCCTATGGTTCAAGTGATATCACAGTAGTCTATAGCGATGTGGAAGGAGGCTGGGCGGGTACAGGCAATATCGATGCCGATCCGCAGTTCGTTGATAGCACAGACTTTCATCTTCAAGAAGGTTCCCCCTGCATAGATACTGGTACTGATTTCTTTGTCTGGATGGGAGATACGGTTGTTGATTTCAGCCCGGATGAATATGTCGGTTTTGCTCCCGATATGGGTGCATATGAATACGGAGCAGCGGGATTTACTCACGAATTACCCCTCACCCCTCACCAATTCGCTCTCTATCAAAACTATCCCAACCCCTTCAATCCAGTAACCACAATCCGATACAACCTGCCTGAACAATCCTATGTAGCCATTGTTATCTACGATATTATGGGCAGGGAGGTAAAAGAACTGGTGAAGCCTCGGCGTGCCTACAGCGAGCCTGGTGAACTGGTGAGTGGTTATCATGAGGTGGTTTGGGATGGTACTGACAATTTTGGTAACCCTGTGGGTGCTGGGGTTTACTTATACCGACTGGAAGCCACAGAGTTCACAGAGACGAAGAAGTTATTGTTGTTGAAGTGAGGAAGATATATTTATGAATCGAAACCGAAGGTATAGATTTATCCATCGTACCCTGATTTATCAGGAGTAGATGGATGGTGATTTTTAAATAAAGGCAAGTCCTTCACTCGGAGTGTGCAGAACTTTTTGATCTATACCTTAGTCTGATTTTTTCTAGGGGGTGAAGAATCGAGCGTCAACCGAGGATATTCCTCAGGCCGTCCTCTAAGGCATCAAGACCCGATTTTAATCTGTCCCACTCAATTGAGAATGTCAGCCTGAAATGGCCCTCGCCATTGAAGTAGCAGCCCGGATTGACAAGTACGCCGACTTCATCCAGTAGTCTCTGGCAGAGTTCCTTGGAAAACATATCCCCCTTGTATCTGGGATAGCACATTATTCCTCCGTCGGGTTCCACCCATTCCAGGATATCTGCTTGGCGAGCCATCCATTCCTTTACAATATTTAGGTTGGGTAAGGTCCTTTCCTTGAACCGGTCCACAAGAGTGGTTCTGGCTTTGTCTAATGCCGAGGAGCTCATCAGCTCACCTAAGAAGTTCGAAGCAACATCCGTGTGAGCCTTAGCCAGCTGGCATTTAAGCGCCACCTTCTCGGGTCCTATGACCCACCCGGTTCTGTTCCCGCCCAAACCGAACACCTTGGTCATGCTGGAGGTTATGATGATATTGGGTATGCCGAAACTTGAGCCCTGGGATTTCTTCGTTCCTTCAAGAAAAATCTCATCTATCATCACGTACGCTCCGTTCTTACAGGCGATCTCAGCAAGTTCTGCAATATCTTTTCTTGGAACGGTCTTTCCAGTGGGATTGTGGGGGTTGGTAAGGACGATCAGTTTGGTCTTGGGCGTGATAAGGCTTTTTAGAGATTCGAGATCCAGCTGATATCTGTCTTCGAACTTCCTTGACCAGTCGATCCGTCTGGCGCCCAGCATCTCAGCCGAAAGCCACATGGGCTGGTAACCGGGCTTCTCGATAATGAAATCGTCTCCGGGTTCCAGAAGCGACAGATAGACCAGAAAATTAGCCTCTGAACCCCCCGAGCTGGTCACGATGTTCCCAACCGAGCAGTTGTAGATTTTGGCAAGAACGTCATTTAGTTCATCGGCACCGTAGTGAGCATCCCAGCCCATATCGAAGTCCTGTGGGATCTCGTAGCCGGTAAGCTTTTGGAACTCGCTAAACCGTAAGCCGTGGATATTTGAAAACGCCAGGCAGTGCTCCGCCTTCTGATAGTTCTTAATCAACCACTGGAACAACTCGATGGGTGGTACATTCTTCCGCAAGCGAGAAGGTGCAGCGGTAATAGGGTAATGGGGGTCAGGTGTCATTTTTTTTAATGCCTTCTCATTTATGGTGCTCTGACAATTTTAGTCAAACTAATTATATTGTTATTAAAAGTAGTGTCATCGGAATAACAAAAGTGTGGGCTCGGGAGAGAAATTAAGATGTTCTACCGCTAGCCGCTTCAGGTTATCAGCAGTTTTAAGAGATTGTAGTAGAGGTATCAGATTCATAAAAGACTTCCCAGTTTATCTGATGAAATTAATTCTACGTTACCAATTGCCCATCCATGGTTCGAAAAATGATTGAGAAGAAAGACTTCCTTCTTAAGGTTAAGACACTGATTGAAAAGCTTATCCAGATTACCACCTTCGTCTATGTTGAGGAAAAGAAAGCGATTGATGAGAGAGAGAATTAAGTCATCTCGTTTTGCTACTTTTCTTTTGTCGATCCTCTTTCCCTCCATGAAGGGAGAGACGAGCAGGACTTTCCGGGCATCGAGGTCTTCTCTCAGATAGAGCGGAATCTTGAATCCCTGTACTCCTTTAGCTATGAAGAAGATGATATTAGAAGGCGATCCTGGTGTACGTGTTTTTAAAGAGGCCTTTTCTAGTGCGGATTGCCACCCGCCTGCTAGGGTCAAGGGAATGGTCATCAGTGTTTGGACGAGTTCCAGTGCTGGCTGGTAGATAGAAAGGGGGATCTCCCGGGAGCAGTAAATAGCAACGGGATTTGCTTTCAACAATACTTCATTTCCGATGGAATACATTTTATGCTCTTATTAGTGTTAATGTAGCACTGTGCAGTATATGACTGAATAAATTTATTCAATGATCATTGATTAAACTAAATAGGAATGTTGTCTAATTGTTAAATAGGGTAATTCTTAAATGTTACCGGATTCCTGTGTTGGTGTTGGCTTGGTTCTATTCATTAGCATTGTAATGCCACAATGTTGGAATACTTCGGCACACTCCTATTTTTGTATCTTCTGCTTCTGCTACTACTTATTACTGATCACCGCCTGCCCACATTAGTACTAACGAAGGCGAGCCTGTGCCGCTGCCAGCCGGGCGATGGGAACTCGGAAAGGTGAACAGCTCACGTAATTCAGTCCTGTGCGGTGGCAAAAATCAATGGAATCGGGATCACCGCCATGCTCACCGCAAATCCCAATTTTTAAATCCTTTCGTGTAGCACGACCCAGATCAACGCCCATTTTCACAAGCTTCCCTACACCTGTCTGATCGAGAGATTGAAACGGATCATGCGGAAGAATTTCTCCACTCAGATATGTGGGTAAAAATCCGCCAATGTCATCCCGAGAGAATCCGTACGTGGTTTGGGTAAGATCATTCGTTCCAAAGGAGAAAAACTCTGCTTTTTCTGCAATTTCATCAGCGGTGAGGCACGCTCTTGGAACCTCAATCATAGTACCTACAAGATAGTCAAATTGTACGCTTTTTTCTTCCATCACTTCGCTTGCCACTTTTCTGACAATTGCTTCTTGATGTTCATATTCTTTATAGCTACCCACCAATGGAATCATCACTTCCGGGTGGGCGTTGATATCTTCTTTTGTCAGTTTTGCCGTGGCTTCAAAGATAGCCCGTGCCTGCATCTCTGTAATTTCAGGATAGGCGATACCGAGCCTGCATCCACGGTGTCCTAACATAGGATTTGATTCGTGGAGGGAGCTGATGCGGGCTTGAAGTTTGTCTTTGGGGATTCCAAGATCAGCTGCAAGTCCTGTCGTTTGTTCATCGGTGAGAGATACAAATTCGTGGAGTGGTGGATCTAAAAGTCGGATAGTAACAGGAAGGTCCTGCATTGCTTTGAGAAGACCATAAAAGTCATTGCGCTGGTAGGGTAAGAGTTTCATAATTGCCTTCCGTCGCGACTCTTCAGTCTCTGCGACAATCATCTCTCGCATTGCACTGATTCGCTCCGGCTCGAAAAACATATGTTCAGTGCGACAGAGTCCTATTCCTTCTGCTCCAAACTCTCTGGCTTGCCGGGCGTCTTCAGGGCGATCAGCATTGGTTCGGATGCCAAGACGGCGAACTTTATCTGCCATTTTCATAATTTCACGGAACGATTCATTGTGGACAGGATCTGCGGGTTGCAAAGGTAGTTCACCAGGATAAACCACCCCTTTCGTACCATTCAGGGTGATCCAGTCACCTTCTTTCAATGTGTGTCCATTTACTTCAATAGTTCTCGCCTGACGGTTAATGTTGAGAACTCCGCACCCGACGATGCAGCATTTTCCCCATCCTCGAGCTACCAAAGCGGCATGACTGGTCATTCCACCTCTGGCTGTCAAGATGGCTTCAGCAGCGTGCATTCCATGGACATCCTCAGGTGACGTTTCATTCCTGACAAGAATGACCTGCTTTCCCTCATTTGCCCACTCTTCAGCATCATCTGCTGTAAAGACGATTTGACCTGAAGCACCACCAGGTCCTGCCGGTAGACCATCTGCCAGAGGGGTGGCTGTCATTTCAGCAGTGGGATTCAACATTGGGTGAAGAAGTTCATCCAGCTGTGAGGGTCGAACACGCATCAGGGCTTCGTCTCTGGATATCAGGTTTTCTTTGTACATATCAACCGCCATTTTCACAGCAGCCGTTCCGTTCCGCTTTCCCGTTCGGGTCTGGAGCATCCAGAGGCGACCGGATTCGATGGTGAATTCAATATCCTGCATATCGCGATAATGAGTGTCAAGTTTCTTCTGAATTTTATCAAGCTGCTTGTATATATCGGGCATGGACTCTTCTAATGATGGAAGGCGTACATTTTTATCTGTCTTGCCTGCAATATTGATGGGGTTAGGTGTTCGTATTCCTGCCACCACATCTTCCCCTTGAGCGTTTGAGAGCCATTCGCCATAAAACAGATTTTCACCGGTGGCAGGATTGCGGGTAAAACCGACACCGGTGGCACAATCCTCTCCCATGTTGCCAAAGACCATAGTTTGAATATTCACGGCTGTTCCCCAATCATCAGGAACACCTTCGATGCGACGGTACGATATAGCTCGTTTTCCGTTCCACGATTGAAAAACAGCTCCAATTGCGCCCCAGAGTTGATCGTAAGGATCATCTGGGAATTCAGCACCTAATACTTCCTTAATTTTTTGCTTAAATGCATTAGACAACTCTTTCCAATCCTCACCGTCGAGTTCGGTATCTTGTTCTACTCCTTTTGCCTTTTTTCGATCTTCAATCAATTTTTCCAGCTGTTCTCTGATGCCAACACCTTCTTCCACTTCAATGCCTGTAGCTTTTTCCATGACTACATCAGAATACATCATAATTAGTCGGCGATACGCATCATAGACAAATCGAGGATTGTTGCTCTTTTTGATAAGCCCCGGGATGGTTTTGGAGGTAAGTCCGATATTTAAAACTGTCTCCATCATTCCGGGCATGGAGGCTCTGGCACCGGAGCGGGCGGAGACAAGGAGGGGATTTTCTGGATCACCAAACTTCCGGCCTATAATCTCTTCTGTCTTTTTTAAAGCCTTTATCACCTGGTCTTCAAGTTCTGGTGGATAGCTTTTGTTTTGATCGTAGAAGTAGGTGCAAACATCTGTTGTGATGGTAAAACCGGGAGGAACAGGAATGCCTCTATTTGTCATCTCGGCGATGTTTGCTCCCTTACCTCCAAGAAGGTCTTTCATTTTGCTGTTTCCCTCTGCGTGACCATTTCCAAAAAAATAAACGTATTTCATAGCGTATCCTTTCTAGAATCTAAAAGTTTTGTTAAATGAACTAATCCATTCGAAGAAATATACATTAAATTTAGAAAATTGATTGAGCAGTTTCCAAACCGTATTTAGGTTGATTTTGTACTGAAAACTCATTACAGTAAGGACAGATTATTAAAGAAGAAATTATATGCACAAAACGCTCATCATTGCAGCATTAGCTGAAGAATTAAAATATTGCGCCCCATTTTTTAAGGATAAAAGCAGTGTCTGTTTATTAAAGACAGGAGTGGGTGAAAAGAAAACGGTGTCTACACTTAACCACCATTTTCAAAAGAATCAGTATGATTACATCCTTAACATAGGCACATCCGGAGCTCTTGTCAGTGAAATTCCCCTTGAATCAATCGTTATTCCCGACAGGACAGTAAATTTTGAAACAGGAGAGGAATGTTCTGTTGATAGTGAATTTCGAGTGGATATTGAAAACCAGCTGAAAAATCAGGGTGTTTATTTTTACAGGGGTAAGCTGGTTACGGTTAGGACTCCCTTAATGAACGAAGTAGACCGGGTAAAAATCCGCAGGGAAACAGAAGCTGTTGCTGTGGATATGGAATCACATTTTATAAATGTCTGGTCAAGGGATAGGAATATTCCGGCAGTAGTTCTGAGGGTTGTGACAGACTTATCCGACTCTAATGCGGTTAACGATTTTAATGATCAGCTGCGGAGCGCATCCCAAATATTGGCAAAAATTGTAGGGGGGTTAGAGTTTCATTGAGAATATCGGTTATTATTCCTACGTATAATCGCAAGAACTTGACCGTCAGAGCAATCAGGTCGGTGTTACACCAGACCTATTACCCCGATGAAATCGTGGTTATTGATGATGGCTCAGTGGATGGCACCATGGATGCGTTTGCACAGTTTGGGGATTCAATTGCTATTTTGAATCAATCAAACAAAGGTGTTTCAGCAGCACGTAATTCAGGCATCCTCAATTCTTTGGGTGATTGGCTGACATTTCTTGATTCCGATGATGAGTGGCTACCCGAAAAATTAGAAATGCAGGTGAAGTATCATAAAGAAAATCCACAGATAAAAATCAGTCAGACGAACGAGATCTGGATTCGAAATGAAAAACGGGTGAACCCAATGAAGAAACACCAGAAATATAGGGGGTGGATTTTTAAAAAATGCCTGCCTCTTTGTATCGTCAGTCCATCTGCTGTGATGATTCATCGCTCGGTGTTTGATGAGGTTGGACTTTTCGACGAGACACTTCCTGTCTGTGAGGATTATGATCTCTGGTTGAGGATTGCGCGCAGGTATGAAATTGGCTTGCTTCCTGAGAATTTCGTTATCAAGTATGGTGGACATGACGATCAATTGTCTCAAAAATATTGGGGCATGGACCGATTTCGTATTCAGGCGATGGAAAAGCACATTGGTGGATCATTGCCATCAGAATGGAGGAAAGCTTTATTAGTAGAGTTGGTGAAAAAGTGCCGCATTGTGTCAGAGGGAGCAGTGAAACGAGGGAATGAGGATGTAAAGCAAATTTATCAGAAAAAACTAGAAATATATGAGGAAATATTGAAATCATATTCAAAGGGAGAGAATATAAATGTCGGGAATTAATATAGAGGTATGTTCCAAAAAGTTGCTGAATGTGGATGACAGGTTTACCGGGATTCGATTTCCTGCTAACACCGGTCATAAAATTTTTCGTTGGCCTTTCCTGGGAATACGAGATGGGAAACAGGTACGCATTGTTGGGAATGGAGAACTATTGAATAATTTTAATGGCGATCGCGTTGCGGTTTTTTTAGTGGAAGAAGCTAATCCCCTCTCATTACTCAAGAAAGTATGTGAGTATTACAATACCCAGCGACCACTGAACCTGATTGAGAAATCCAATTTATTAAAACTGGATAAGAAGCTTGATGTTTCAAAGGCGAATCTAGTAAAGGAAATCTGTCCAATTTTAAATGTACCACCCAAACGTGATATTGTTGAGGATCTCCTTTATTTACAAAAACTGCCTGAAACGCTAAAACTATACGTTGTTGAGAAATCTATGAGTCTGAAACTGGTAAAGTTGTTTCAGCGATGTGGGGAAGATTTTAACTGGGTAGAAAGAATCATTACAAAAGGAAAGGTAAGCTTGGGTATCCTTCTTGAGATGGTTACCAACATATGGGAGGTCAGTCAGCGGGATGAAAAGACTATTAACGAAGTATTGGAAAAACTTAGGTTAACTAGCGATATTAACCCTAAAAAAATTGCCGACATCCGTTTAAAGCTCACTCAGTTACAATATCCTATGCTGACAAAGATCAACAATTTAGTGGAATCGGAAGTGAAAAAATTGCAGCTTCCAAAAGGAGTTCACATTTCATGGGACCGTACCTTTGAACAGGAGGGTATTGAGATACACATTCACGCCTGTAATGAAGATGAGTTAAGACGGGCGGTGAGGACTATTGATGAGACTAATATGGTGCCGCTTTTTGAAAGCATTAATTTTAATACAAAGTCATCTTCTTGAAATTATTCTAAATTAATTTGCGAAAGAAAACCCCCTTTCAGAAGATATGTTGAAAAATCTTGGATGACAGTGGTTCAGTTGATTTAGAACATTTTTTAAAATTATCTATTGTGGTATCTTAACGAAGAAGCACCATCTTCATTGTCTTGTAAAATTGCTTATCACTTTCAAGTGACTTTGCTCTGAAACGATAAACGTACATCCCAGATGGAACTTTGTTTCCATCATTATCCTTCCCGTCCCACACGATACATTTGAATCCAGCTGATTCAATCCCATTTATCACTGTTTTCACTTCTCTACCTATCAAATCAAATATTATCAATTCCACAAATGATTCTTCTGGTAAATCATATTTAATGGTGGTAACTGGATTGAAGGGGTTTGGGTAGTTTTCATGAAGAGCAAATGTTTCGGGTATCTGATCCGCTAGGACGACTTGCCTATATGGAAGTTCCCAAACCCACCTATTTATTGTGGGATCTGACTCTAACCCAGTAAGATCAAAGGCTGTCATATGATATAGTACTATTGGTCCTTGGCCCTTTGGAGCAATATAAACTTCAGTATCAGTATATGAAGTAGTCTGAGGATTGTTTATAGTTGCAATCAGGGAAAACTCCTGCTCATACTCACTTTTTCTATAAATCATGTAACCTGCCATGTCTGGTTCTGAGTTAGCGTTCCAATGTAGAGTTGGATTTTCATGGATTGAACCTGTAATATAGAAACCGGTAGGTGTTTCAGGTGGTGGATCATAATTGAAAAGTATATATAGCATAGAAGACGAATCAGTAGGATTCCATGTGATGTTGTTAAAAGCGAGATAAGAGTAGCTTCCGTAGATATTGTTGGTGCTAGGTGTAGTAATGTCGTTCAAGTTCAAGCCGCTCCCGGAACCGTCTTGCTGGTCAAATGGAAAAGGATCTCGAGCCAGATTTTTATATTTTTCATCGGTGTTTGGTGGTGGGTTAGTATCAGAAAAGGGTTCGTTATCGGCCACAACAAGGTCTCTTCCATCACGCCAGATCAATAAGCCACCCAGATTCCCATTGGGGTCTATGCTTGGCGGGTCAGTTGTTTCATAGGAAGGTGGATTCGGAGTCCAAAGATCAAATCCTGCTCTCAGCCGGTTTTCGATGATGTAATCGTAACTGCTTGTGGGGGACGCTATCCAATAATACATTGGGTTCTGATAGTCATATGTGATTGTGATGGTAACGTCACTCTGGATGGTGTCCATAGTTACCCACCCAAGTTTTATTGCTCTGTCGTAGGGACAAAATCCCGAAGGACATGCACCTTCATAGGAAGGTCCGTTAGCAGAGTATCCCATCAAATTCCAGTACATCGATGCCCCGTAATGATGATATATGCCGATCAAATGTGCAAACTCGTGTGCATGTGGTCCAATGTGAGAGAAGAAAAAGGGTTCGAGGTAGTGTGAAACCTCAACAAAATTGTATCTTCCTTGGCTAGGTTGAGCAATACCCCTTAGATTAGGATGGTATCTTGGTCCAGCACTGATGAATGCGAGAAAATTGAATTGGGATATGTCGATTCCTAACTGTGATATGGCAGAATCTGTGGCTGCATTAAAGTAACCAGACAAGCTGGTGTAGCCTGCATAACATGAATGGTCCCCTGCATAGTAACATTTCGGCTCGGGTAACACAACCCACTTTGGAAGCACCTCAAATGGGTCGTCTGGATCTATGGGGTTTACGATCTGGAGTATTCCGTCTTTACCCTCAAACTGAACAGTACCCAACGACTGATCCCAATAATAGTCGGAAAAACTGCCAAAAAGCGCGTGACTGTCAGGGTGGATTTGGTTAGTCCCTTCAGGGTAATACCAGTAATTCCTAGAGAAAATCAGACTGTCAAAATAAGCCTTATTATACCCATTAGGATTATTATCATTCTGCCACAGTTCACTTGGTGTAAAGTCCACAAGGATAACACCCAACCGATAGGTCGTATCAATTGTTCCTCTAGTATTCAGGTATCGCTGGTAAGCAGAATCTAACTCTGTGTTGAATGCATCAATAGTGGCCTGAATTTCCTCCTTTCTTGATTCAGAACGTTCTAATTTGTATGATGAAGCTAAAGGCGGATCTATAGCGACCTTCCTGTCTGAAGCGGCAAATTCACCGCTGGCATCGAGAATGGCGTAATAGTACCAGCCGCCGGACCAGTTTCTCACAATGCGGTAGCCGTCCTGGGTTTCGGTCCAGTCAGAAAATTCATCTCCCCAATACCGACCAGTGAACGAGACACCGTTGGGCTGGGTGAATGTTTTGTAGCCAGTGTCGATATACTCAGCATAAAGAAAAGATGAGCTTAGCATTACTAGTAATAAGCAAGTTATTGTCTTATTATTCATCTTTCTTACCTCCTTCACTTTAACAAAATAAGTTTTTTTACCTCATGAAAATCCTTTGTCTTCAATTGGTAAAAATATATTCCACAACTAACATAATTTCCTGACTGTTCGTCACCATGCCATGCGGTATGATACTTTCCGGGTTCTAGTACCTTTCTCACCAGGGTATTGATCCGTTCTCCAAGAAGGTTATAGACTGTCAGTTCAACAGCGCCAGATTCTGGGACTTGATAGCTTATCACCGTTGTGATGTTAAAAGGGTTTGGGTAATTCTGAAAGAGAACAAATTCATCGGGGTAGGCCAAATCGTAAATTGGATCTACGGAAAGA
Organism: uncultured bacterium; assembly: GCA_964626495.1. Classification (GTDB taxonomy): domain Bacteria; phylum Fidelibacterota; class Marinisomatia; order Marinisomatales; family CAZVFT01; genus JACNLN01. The sequence goes on along the minus strand of CAZVFT010000003.1, from coordinate 23,924 downwards.
AGAACCTCCCCTAAGTTACCATTACGACTGATTTGTTGAGCAAAAATACCATACAATGGGGCTTCATCCCAAACCATAATTGCACCGCCATTCTTGTCTGATTTTGTAGGACCCGTTTTGTAGCCAAAGAGAACATCTGTTGTATCCCATTCTATATGCAAGCTATCGTCCAACTTTTGCGCATAAACAGGCATATCCCTGTCTTCTCTACGATTATAGAAAAAACAAATCACACTATTACTATCACTTAAGATCATTTTAGCTGCTGATATACTATCTTCAAGAATTAGGCTGGGAGATACTGGTTCATCTAATATTATGCTTCCGGTGTCCGATATCATTTGGAGCAGAGCTTCATATTCGTTCGAGCCCCAAGTATGATCCTGGTAATATATGACCGTTGAACAATCTGGTCGAAAAACCATTCCTTGTACATTTGAAAAATCACCAAGTGAATCATCGACAACGATTCCTTCATCTCCCCACAGAAATATGCCATCCTCCGATATACGGTTTGCAATAATATTACGGAATGCTCCTAAATATTTTGTTCCACTCAGGATTGCTCCCCCCATCTGGTCAGGTTTCATACGCTTGTAATACAGATATATTGGGTCAGGTGAGGGTGTGTGCCATAGCAAGTTTCCGTCGTGATCAAATCGCTTAAATCCCGTATCATCACCATACCATTCAATAATTATCCCCCCTTGTCCATCAGGTATCAAAATATGAGTAATGTTAACGTGAATTCTATCGGTTACCAAAATACCCTCATCACACCACACGCGCTCACCTTGCGCAGAAATGTGCTGAAGTCGGAGCTCTCTCCTTTCGTTCCACTGCAGTAAGTTGTAAATCACGCCAAAACTCACAAAAGCACCACCCTCACCATCTGTTACAACCTGAGGTAGCGATTGCATCGTGTCTATCAAACTGACCGGCACACCCAAAGAGTCCCACACAAAGTTCCCCACACTGTCTACCCGAGACACTCGCACTCTTAGCCGCCAATGATTCTGGGTCGTATCGTTATCCACTTCCCACTCCGTGAAAGCCACCAATGCTCCTCCAAAGCCGTCCTTACTTAAATCCCTGCGATAAAAAGCGGTGCCGTTCAACTCCCCCTTGATAGCCAACGGGGACTCCCATCGCACATAGCCATATCTATCTACCCACTGAAGATACTGATAGGTATAAAAATCATTCTCGTACCATAAAATGTAGACACCACCGTTTCCATCAGTGCAGGTAAGAGGGCTCATTCCCCAGGTGGATACCACTAAATTTGAATCAGGCGAGGTGCTCCATTGGCTAAAAATTGGAACGATAAATGAGAGAAGAAATAACCAGATAACTTTATTCATCGCAACTTTTATTTTACGCTTAAATATAGAAAAAATCAACTATCGAATGAGCACCATTATAATAACGTTATTGATAAATTCAGTTTGTAACCTTTATAAAATACACATAACCAAGTTAATTATCAAAATTGACCCAATTATGATATGAACATAAAAGTTGGCTATTAATTTGGTTTATCACGATTTTATTTCGTCAATTTTTAAGAATGAGATATATTTTTACAGATCGAATATAGAGTTCAGCTATATATCCATTAAAAAATGATTAAATTTCTTCCCGTAATACCTTATTATCCTAAAAAAATTGCCGACATCCGTTTAAAGCTCACTCAGTTACAATATCCTATGCTGACAAAGATCAACAATTTAGTGGAATCGGAAGTGAAAAAATTGCAGCTTCCAAAAGGAGTTCACATTTCATGGGATCGAACTTTTGAGTTGGAGGGGGTTAAGGTATGTATTCAATCCAAAAAAGTAAATGAACTAAATGCAAAACTAAAAAAACTCATGGAAATAAATCTGGAGCCGCTTTTTAAAACCCTCGAATTTACGAGATGAATTAATTTAATCTTGTTTTCACTATTTTTCCCTCCTATTATTACTGCGGTTTAGGATACTTAAATAATTGATATTGTTCTATTAAAAATCTGTAGAAAAGGGAAAAAATTCTAATAGGGTTGAGTTTCAACAATCTCCCCTGGTTGCAATAATCCAATAACTGATAATATCATAAAAGAGAATAAAACAAATGCCTCATAATAGAAATTTTCGAAATGTGTTAACATTTGATGATGTTCTATTGGTACCCAGATATTCTGAGGTGCTACCCAAAGACGTTGACGTTACAACGATATTGACAAAAAAGATACCATTAAACATTCCCATCATCAGTGCTGCTATGGATACGGTAACAGAAAGTGAGATGGCAATTGCAATGGCAAGGGAAGGAGGACTTGGATTTTTACATAAAAATATGTCCATCGAGCATCAAGCAATGGAAGTGGAAAAAGTTAAGCGGTCGGAAGGCGGTGTCATCATTGATCCTATTACTTTGTCTCCAGATAAATCACTTCGGGATGCGGTATCAGTGATGCGTCAACATAAAATATCCGGGTTACCAATCGTTAATAGTAAAAACCGATTGGTAGGAATTTTAACCGAACGGGATATCCGTTTTGAATCGAATCTGGATCAACCGATAGAAAATTGTATGACCAAAGACCTGGTAACAGCTCCCCTGGGTACGACGTTAGAAGAAGCGAGGGATATTTTACAAAAAGAGCGAATTGAAAAATTATTATTGGTGAATGACGATGGTACATTTGCCGGGTTAATCACGGTAAAGGATATTCTCAAGAAGCAGGCATATCCAAATGCTACATTGGATCATCGGGGTCGCTTATGCGTTGGAGCAGCCATTGGCGCCACAGATGATGTCCTCGATCGGGTAGATGTTCTCGTGGATGCTGGTGTGGATGTTCTCGTATTGGATTCTGCACATGGTCACTCAAAAGGTGTCATTGGTGCTGCAATGAGAGCTAAAAAAGCCTATCCGGATATTCAATTGATTGCGGGGAATATAGCCACTGCTGATGCGACAAAAGCATTAATAGATGTTGATGTGGATGCAGTAAAGGTTGGGCTTGGAGCAGGAGCCAGCTGCACAACCCGCGTCATTGCTGGTGTAGGAGTACCACAGTTGACAGCAGTTATAGATTGCTGTGAAGAAGCAGCCAAATCGGGGATTCCTGTTATTTCTGATGGTGGAATTCGCTATTCAGGAGATATTGCAAAAGCCATCGCTGCCGGTGCTAATAGCGTGATGATTGGCAGTCTGCTTGCTGGTCATTTTGAAAGCCCGGGAGAAACATTTATCCACGAAGGCAGACAGTTCAAATCCTATCGGGGGATGGGATCGTTGGGTCCAATGAAAGAAGGAAGTGCTGATCGTTATTTTCAGGAAGGAGAAAAAAGTATAAAACTTGTCCCTGAGGGGATTGAAGGTATTGTCCCGTATCGTGGGAATGTCAATGAAACTATCTACCAGATGGTAGGAGGGTTGAGATCCTCAATGGGGTATTGTGGTGCCAGTGATATTGAAGCTATGAGAGGAAACAGTGAATTTATACGAATTTCTCCAGCAGGGATGTCCGAAAGCCATCCGCACGATGTTCAAATTATAAAAGAAGCGCCAAATTATCAGGCGGGGGATAAACAAAAACGGAATAATTGATATTGGTAGGGACGCTTGCTGTGTAAATTGATTATGAGTGGTATTCTTGAATAGGTTTTACAACAATTTTTCGTTTTAAGCGAATCGCCCGAACAGAAGCTTCTGCGGCGGAAAGAGTTGTGATCGCCATGATTCCCTTTTGAATGCAGGTTCGTCCTATGGCTTCTTCATCGAATCGGGACTGCTTACCAAGCGGTGTATTGATTACCAGTTGAATATCTCCGTTCTTGAGTCCATCAACTACATTCGGTCGCCCTTCTCCTACTTTGAAAATGGACTGAGTCGGGATGCCGTTACGCTTCAATTCCAGTGCTGTTCCTGATGTGGCTACAATGTCAAAGCCCATCTCAGACAGATCGCGTGCTAAGGGAATAGTATTCATTTTGTCCTGATCATTGACCGATATGAACACGCATCCGCTTTCGGGAAGGTCACTGCCCGCACTTATAGTAGCACGCTGAAACGACCCCCCAAATGTGGGTGAGATCCCCATCACTTCCCCGGTGGATTTCATTTCCGGACTCAAGAAAATAGATTCTTCAGGGAATGTGTTGAATGGTAAAACGGCTTCCTTAACCGCAATATGGTTGATGTTATCCCACGGCTTTAAATCCATATTTTTCAATTTCTCTCCTACAGTTAGCATCACAGCAATTCGCGATAGTAGAACATTAGTAGCTTTGCTTACAAAAGGAACTGTCCGGCTGGCCCTGAGGTTTACTTCCAATACATATACCTGGTTGTTCTTGTAGGCAAACTGCAGGTTAATGAGTCCGATTACATTCAGTTCTAAAGCGAGGGATTTCGTGATGTGAATGATCTCCTCCATAGCAGAGGTGGTTATCCGATATGGCGGTAAAACACAGGCCGAGTCACCGGAATGGATGCCGGCTTCTTCAATGTGCTGCATAATCCCACCGATGTGAACCGTCTCACCGTCACACAGGGCGTCTACGTCAAATTCGAAAGCATCTTCTAGGAATTCATCAATCAGGATCGGGTGCCCTTCCGTCACATCTGCAGACCGAGCGATGTAGTCAATCAGCTGCTCTTTTGAATAGACGATTTCCATAGCCCTGCCGCCTAACACATAACTGGGTCGAGCCAGCACCGGAAAGCCGATCTTTTCAGATACATCCACTACTTCGTTCAGTGTTATCCCCGTACCGTACTTAGGACAGGTCACATTCAATTTTCCTAGAATTCGTCCAAATTTTTCCCGGTCTTCCGCCATGTCAATACTCTCTGGTGAAGTACCGATAATGGGAACGCCCGCATCAGCAAGATCGTTGGCAATCTTCAGAGGTGTCTGTCCACCAAACTGCACCAACACACCATCGGGTTTTTCGAATTCCACGATATTGAGAACATCTTCAAAAGTGACTGGCTCAAAATAGAGGCGATCCACCAGATCATAATCTGTACTCACCGTTTCTGGATTGCAGTTGACCATGATGGTCTTGTACCCGAGATCCTGAAGACCAAATACCGCCTGGACACAGCAGTAATCAAACTCTATCCCCTGACCGATGCGATTTGGACCACCTCCAAGAATCATCACCTTTCCACAGGATCCTTCGGATTTGCCTTCCAGTGGAGTAATCTCATTTTCTTCATCGTAAGTGGAATAACAATAAGGTGTCTTTGCTTCAAATTCAGCAGCGCAGGTGTCCACAACCTTGTAGGAAGGATAAACCTGCTCTTCTTTCCGTTTTCTGCGTACTTCTGTTTCTGTCTTTCCAATTATACGCCCAATCTGCCGGTCTGAAAATCCGATCTGTTTTAATTCCAGGAAAGGAGTATCACCATCCATTTCTACTATTTTTTTAAACTGACGTAAAAACCATGGATCTATTTTTGTTATGTTAAAAACATCATCCACTGACTGGCCTTCCAGAAAGGCTTGACGTACTTTCAACAGTCGAAAGGCTGATGCATACCGCAAAGTTGACATATCTAATGATCGTGCTCGCGTCACTTCCAGGTCCCCTTCAGCCGGCGGTTTCGGTTCCAGCCCATCCAGCCCAACTTCTAATGATCGAAAGGCTTTTTGCAGGCTTTCTGGGAATGTCCGACCAATAGACATAACTTCACCCACACTTTGCATCTGCACACCTAAATGTCCGGAAGCCGACGGAAATTTCTCGAAATCAAACCGGGGGACTTTCGTTACAACATAATCAATGGTAGGCTCAAACGCAGCCAGTGTCTTCTCTGTGATGTCGTTAGGAAGTTCGTCCAGCGTATAACCCACCGCCAGTTTAGCGGCAACTTTTGCGATGGGGAATCCGGTCGCCTTACTGGCAAGAGCAGACGAACGACTTACCCGTGGATTCATCTCAATGATGACCATACGACCGTCATCGGGATTTACCGCGAACTGTACATTGGATCCACCCGTTTCAACACCAATGGTACGCAGACAAAGAATTGCCCAGTTGCGCATCTGCTGATATTCCTTATCCGTAAGTGTCATGGCTGGTGCCACTGTCACAGAATCGCCGGTGTGCACGCCCATGGGATCAATATTTTCGATGGAACAGATGATAATGGCATTGTCCGCCTTGTCCCGGATGACTTCCAGTTCGAATTCCTTCCAGCCAAGAAGTGACTCTTCCATCAGCACTTCCGTGATAGGACTGGAGTGAAGCCCGTTCTCTAGCAATTCCTGAAACTCTTCGCTATTGTAGACTACAGATCCACCGGTGCCGCCCAGGGTGAAGGATGGACGAATAATTATGGGGAAGTTCATAGACTTCAGTAACTCTTCTGCTTCCTGCCAGGAATGGACAAACCCACCTTTGGGTGTGTCGATGCCTACCGCATCCATAGCTTCTTTGAATTTTTCCCGGTCTTCTGCTTTGACGATGGCATCTACCTGGGCGCCAATCAACTGGACACCGTATTTATCCAGTATCCCCTGCCTATACAGATCCATAGTCAGATTCAGAGCAGTCTGACCGCCTACCGTCGGAAGAGTGGTATCGGGACGTTCCTTTTCGATTACAGCCGCAACATATTCTACGGTGATTGGCTCGATGTAAGTGGCATCCGCCAAGCCCGGATCCGTCATGATGGTTGCAGGATTGGAATTCACCAAGATGATACGATAGCCCTCTTCCTTTAACGCCCGGGCAGCCTGTGTGCCGGAATAGTCAAATTCACATGCTTGTCCGATGACTATAGGACCGGCGCCGATGATAAAAATTGAGTTTATATCCGTTTTTTTAGGCACTCATCAAATTGATAAATTGTTTAAATAGATATTGGCTATCATGAGGTCCGGGACTTGATTCCGGATGATATTGAACAGAAAAGGCTGGAATATCTTTACATCGGATACCTTCCAGTGTATTGTCGTTTAGATTCAAGTGTGTTGGAATTATGTTTTCAGGTAAGTTATTCAAGTCCACTGCAAAACCGTGATTCTGGCTGGTAATTTCAATGGAACCTGTTTCCAAGTTTTTTACAGGATGATTGATTCCCCGATGTCCAAATTTTAATTTAAATGTTTTAGCACCTGATGCCAGTGATAAAATCTGGTGACCAAGACAAATCCCAAATATTGGTTTTTTCCCTAAGATTTGTTTCACCATCTTGATGCCGTCAGTCACAGCAGCTGGGTCACCGGGACCATTACTTAATAATATACCATCTGGATTGAAATCCAGAATATCCTTTGCCGAAGTTTGAGCGGGAAAAACCGTTACATCACAACTATGACTTCCCAGTAATTGAAGGATGTTATACTTGATGCCAAAATCGATGGCAGCAATCTTGTAATTGGCGGAGTGGTGGGCTGGTGCTCCAAAATGGAGCTACTGCGGAGGAGTTGTGCCATTCCATACATAACACTTATCACATGTTACTTCCTGTACCAAATCGAGACCTGTCATGTTTGGTACTGTGCTCAATTTTTGTTTCAGCGAATCCATATTAGAATCTATCGTTGAAATGATGCCATTCATGGCGCCTTTGTCCCGGATATATCTGGTGAGTGCTCTTGTATCTATCCCCTGAATCCCAACGATATTTTGCTCTCGTAAATAATTACCAATAGATTGTGTGGAACGCCAGTTGGATGGGATATCTGTTTCTTCTTTAATCACAAACCCAGCGACTTGGATTCGGTTAGATTCGATATCATCAGGGTTTACTCCCGTGTTTCCAATATGGGGGGATGTCATGGTGACAATCTGTTTATAGTAAGAAGGATCTGTGAGCACTTCTTGATAACCAGTCATACCTGTATTAAAGCAAACTTCCCCAGTAGTTTCTCCGTCACACCCCAAAAGAATCCCCCGGAAAATCTGTCCATCTTCTAATAATAATGTTGCAGATTTGCTCACTTCAGATAAACATAATCAATGTTTGAAACACCGCATACCGGTAAACACCATCGCAATCCCATGTTCATTACAGGCATCAATAACCTCCTCATCCCGTATTGAACCTCCCGGCTGGATGACGGCCTTTATTCCTGTATCCTCAATCCGGTCTATGCTGTCTCGGAAAGGGAAGAAAGCATCAGAGGCGACAATGGCGCCTTCCAGTTTGTCTCCCGATTTACGGATGGCGATTTCCACAGCATCCACACGGCTAACCTGTCCAGCACCTATTCCTAAAGTTGTGTTATTCTTCGCGGTTAAAATTCCGTTGGATTTCACATGCTTCAACACCTTCCAGCCAAACAGCATATCCTCAATCTCACGTTTTGAAGGTTGCACTTTCGTCACGGTGCGCAGTTGTTCACGTGTTAACGTATGAACGTTACTTTCCTGAACAAGCAAGCCGCCATCCAGGTAGCGGTGTTCAATCTGGGGTTGTCGTTCAGAAATGTCCCCGATTCCAAGTACCCGGAGATTTTTCTTTTTGGAGAAGAGTTCGAGTGCACCTCCTTCAAAGTCAGGTGCAAGGATGATCTCGATGAATATTTTTCGCAATGCCTCAACAATTTCCGTTGTGCACGTTCTGTTCAGAGCAACGATACCGCCGAAGGCTGAAAGAGAGTCAGCGTTAAAGGCACGGTGAAAGCAGTCAGTGATGTTGTCTCCAATGGCAACACCGCAAGGATTGGTGTGTTTAACAACCACACAAGCGGGTTCAGTAAATTCCCTCAAACAAGCCAGCGCACCATCAGCATCCATTACATTATTGTAGGATAGTTTCTTGCCCTGATTGATTGTGGCATTGAGAATGTTCGGCCCAGTGGAGACTGGTACTTTGTAAGCGGCAGCCTTCTGATGAGGATTCTCTCCATAGCGGAGGTCGTAATACTTTTCGAACGTCAGAGAAAAATCGTCTGACAACTGGTCACTCTTTAGGTGGTTGTGAATGAGACTGTCGTATTTGGCTGTATGCCCGAATGCCTTGGCGGAGAGACGCTTCCTTGTTTCGAATGTCAATCCACATTCCTCTCGCAGATCGATCAGGACGGAATCGTAATCGTCTGGATCTACCACTACCCCAACCCACCCCACATTCTTAGCGGCGGAGCGAATCATAGTTGGCCCGCCGATGTCGATATTCTCAAGGACATTGTCCAATATAACCCCCTGTTTCTGGACTGTCTCAGCAAAGGGGTAGAGATTACAGATCACAAGGTCGATCCATTGGATTTTGTTTGCTTTCGCTTCTTCCTGATGCGCATCACGCAAGCCCAGAATGCCCCCTTCTACTAACGGATTGATAGTTTTTATTCGTCCGTCCATAATCTCTGGAAATCCGGTGTAATCAGATACATCAGAGACAGGGATGCCGGCATTACGCAGTACCTTAGCCGTGCCACCAGTGGAGAGGATCTCCACGCTGAGGTCAGTTAAGCCTTTGGCGCATTCGACGATTTCATCCTTGTTAGAAACGGAGATTAGTGCTGTTTTAACCGATGTCTTTTCTGTGTTCATTCTGTTTAAATGCCTCCTGTTTAAAGAAGTCCCCTCTTCAGAGGGGTGTCCCGATGACAATCGGGCGGGGTGTGTTAATTGTTTATGTTTTACTATGATGCCCAATTTGTCTCTTTTCAAATCTGTCAATCCAATTTTCGATTGCTGTGAGGACATCTCCTATATCTTGCTTTACATCTATCTTGTGAAAACGAAGAAACTGGACATCGAAAGATTCTAATCTTTTCTGACGTTCTTTGTCTTCTTCAATTTTGGATTGTAGGGAATGATTTTTCGTCTCACAACATACCCCTTTATCCCCTCTCTAGAGGGGACTTTTTCTGGAGTCGAAATATAGTCTTTTGCCACTACTTTACTTGATTCAGAGCGACCAATTTTATTGTCATAATTTCCTGATTTATCTTTGTACTCCCTCAAAGAAGGATGTCCTCACGTCCAGAAGTTTCGGGAACAGGAGGGAGGATTGTGTTATTAACAAGAACTGTGAACATTATCTCTTATCAGAACTAACGAATTATAATGGGTTTCATATTATACCCTTGAATCCATTCTACTGAGAGGTCTTGTCACCGCACAAAAATTCATTTTTCTGGAACATTTTGATTGCTTCAATAAACGCCTTTCCTTCAAGTAACTGCACTTTTGTTTTGAGTGTTTCTGGTGTGTCATCAGGTTTCACTGCACATTTTTTCTGAATAACAATGGGACCAGCATCCACTTCAGCCGTGACGATGTGTATCGTGCAGCCAGTCTCTGTGTCATGGTTTTTGAGAACTTCTTCGTGAACATTCATATCCATCCCGCCAGCGTACTTGGGAAGGAGGGAAGGGTGGACATTGAGGACACGGTTATGCCAACGACGACAAAACCACGGGGAAAGAATCCGCATGAAGCCGATGAGGAGAATGAGTTTCACTCCCTTAGCCTCCAGTAATTCCGTCATCTCCCGATCAAACTGTTCCCGTTCTTTCCCCTTGTGACTGATAAAGACGGCATCAATGCTGTGATTTCGGGCCCGCTCCAGGATGTAGGATTTCATCCGGTTGCTGATGACGATTTCTACCGATGCGTCGAGTCTGCCATCCGCGATGGCATCAATGATGCCCTGGAGGTCGGTACCCTTGGTGGAGCCGAGGATGCCGAGTTTTATTGATTTTGCCACAGAGGTCACGGAGATTTCCCTTCTTGTATGATAAGTGCAATATTATTTCCAATCCAGTCTTGTGTGGGCATTACAATATTATTCCAGTTACAGGTTGGCTCACTACAATATTATTCCACTTGATTAACACTCGAAAACCTTTACATAAAACCACAGTTTCATTCAACCACCAACTCAATATCCTCAATCTCTTTTTCTACAGCTTCTTTTACAATTTGATTTAAGGATGTTTTTTTCATATCCGCTTTAATCAATGCTTTCAAGTGCGCTTCTTCGCCAATCCGAACATTAAAAGAACCCTTTGCAGATTTTAAGGGCGTTTTACCCATGGTTTTACAAACAGCAATGTAGTCATCAACTGCCCTATGAAAGTCGTTGGTGATTTCTTTTATAGTTGTCCCTTCATAAGAGACAGAATCTGTGATACCTATAATATGACCGTACAGACACTTGTCGTCATCGGTGTAATGAATTGAACCGTAAAATCCTTTGTAAAACAATGTATCTTTAACCATCTTCTTTCTCCTCTAATATTTTTCCTGCTTTGATGAGTTCATTCTTTATTTCAGTCAATTGATAGGGTTTCAAAAGTCCCTTGTGCGGTTTGTGTAGCAGGATAGATCTTTTCAGTTTTTGGTTTACAAATGCAACACGCGATCCTGACGTTCTCCCTTTTGTTAATTCTGTGTATCCGTAATGGCGTAACAATTTTTTTGCTTCAGCATATTTGAAATCCTTTGGTTTCGATAAGAACCTTTGAATCAGTTTTTCTATTTTACTCACAAGGAATTTACAGTCTTACTGAAGTAATATGCAACTGTTATTTAGTTGCTTTTATTAAAGACGGAGTTCATGCATGTGTTCAATCCGCTTCTGAATCAGCTCATTTGTCCCGATATCCGTTCGATGAAATAATGATCCCCTGACCTTTGAGATCTCCGATTCCGCCTTTGCCTCTGCTTCACTCAGCGTCTCTGCAATTCCGACGTATGCTACAGTCCGCGATCCTGCCTCATAAAGCTGTTCATCCTTCGCCTCCACAGAAGCGTAGTAGAGCTGATTGGTCTTGGTGACTGCAGAAATATCAATGGGTTCTCCTTTCACCGGCGAGTCGGGATAGCCTTCTGGAACTGCGTACTTGCATACAGTAGCCAAATTAGAAAATCGGGCATGTTCCTGTGTCAATGTCCCATCCATAATTGCTTGGCAGATGTTAACAAAATCCGATTCCAATATGGCCAGCACATTCATTCCCTCAGGATCACCCAATCTGGCATTATATTCGATAAGTTTTACACCGTCAGCAGTTGCAATGAATCCACCATAGAGGATTCCCTTGTATCCTTCACCAAATTCTTTTTTCAGGGCATCAATGGTTGCCTGATTAAACTGTTGTGCTTGGACAATATCTTTTTCTGTAAGAAAAGGAAGGAGGTGATTACTGTCCGAGTAACTTCCCATTCCTCCTGTATTAGGACCGGTATCGCCGACATACGCTCTTTTATGATCCTGAACTGGGGGCATATGAGCCAGATGGTCACCATCAGAGAAGCTCATGAGAGAAAATTCCTGACCAATCAGCTTTTCTTCAATAACAAATTTTCCGCCTTTTTTAATAATTTCCTGACAATAGGAAGTAGCGTCATCGTGTGAATGAAGATGATCACCGGCAACTTTTACTCCTTTCCCACCCATCAGACCATCAAACTTTACTACGTATGCTTCTCCCAGCTCACTCAAGATTTCAGAGACTCCGTCCATACTGCTAAACACACGGTACTTTGGACAGGAGGGGATGTTGTATTTCTTTAGCAGATCCCGGGTGAATCCTTTGCTGGTCTCGATCTGAGCGAGGGCTTTCTTGGGACCGACTGTGGAGATACCGGCATCCAACAAGGCGTCTGCCACACCCACTTCCAATGGTGCTTCTGGACCAACAATTGCCAGATCGGCACTGTGCGTTCTGGCAAATTCCACAACATCCTGTGGATTAGTGATCTTACCTAAAGAGAATTGGCGGCACAATTTTTTAATACCGGGATTGTTGTTGGAGGCGAGACAGACAATCGTGGGCTTCTGCGGGGATCGTGCCAGGGCACGGACGATAGCGTGTTCTCTCGCTCCGGAACCAATAAGAAGTATCATCATGTTAACTGGGACCTCTCAATATTTCGTTGATTTTCCATGAGCTGCATTTTCTCATCGTCTACATCTCCCGTGACGTACCATCCGTCCAGACATGCCATACAGGGACGATCAATATGGTGTTCCCCCTTTCGGGTGACGGCTTCTACCAGATCATCAATTTCTTGGTAGAGTAGAATGTCTGCTCCTATGAATTCTTGGATTCCCTTCTCGTTCATCTGGCTTGCGATAAGCTCTAACTTCGTAGGCATATCCACCCCATAGAAGCATGGGAGTTTTACTGGCGGGCAGGAGACCGTGAAGTAGACATTCTTTGCTCCGAAATCCCGCACCATTTTTACAATTTCTTTACATGTGTTTCCTCGAACAATACTATCATCTACAATCATCACATTTTTGTCGCGGATTTCAATTTCCTGTGGCACCAATTTGTACTTAACAGATTTTTTTCGTCTTTCCTGGCCGGGCATAATAAATGTACGGCCGATAAAGGGATTCTTATACAATCCTTCCGTATAACGCACACCCAGTTCATGAGCCAGGGATAAGGCAGCGGTGTTGGATGTGGCAGGTGCTGGAATCACTACATCCGGTAAAATTCCCGGATAACGCTTTTTCCAGCGGTTGGCGAGATTCTGCCCCATTCGCAGGCGAGCCCGGTATACGCTCACATCGTTCATCATAGTATCAGGTCGGGAAAAATAGACATATTCAAAAACGCAGGGAGTAAATTGTTTCTTCTGCAGAATACAATTGAATTTTCTTCCGTTACTACTGATATAAATTACTTCTCCAGGGGATACATTGCCAATTAATGTATAATCAAGAGCATAAAACATTGTGGTCTCTGAAGCGAAGATATAATCATCAGTTCCATCCAAATTTTTCCGCTTACCCATCGAGAGCGGTCGGATTCCGTGCGGGTCACGAAACACAACCATACCTTTCCCAACAATCATGCTGACCGTTGAATAAGATCCACTGGCGCGGTGGAATACCTGTTGAACAGCTTGACAGATTTGTTCAAAAAACTGTTCATCTGATTCTGCTACACTGTTTTTGCTGAGTGCGTCTGCAAAGAGATGTAAAATGGTTTCCGTATCACTGGTGGTATTCAGGTATCGTTTTTCCTTTTTCGTTATCTCGCGTGCTAATTCCCGATAATTTACCAGGTTTCCATTGTGTGCCATAGCAATACCGTAGGGGACTTCTGTCCAGAAGGGCTGAATCTCACCATGGCCAAATCCACCGTGGGTGGGATAGCGGGTATGACCCACTCCAATATTACCGCTAAGAAGACCCATGTTATCTTCGGTAAAAATATCCTGTACCATCCCCAGTCCTTTTTCTTTATGCATTCGTCTGTCATAAGTCATAATACCGGCGGCATCCTGCCCGCGATGTTGAAGATGGATCAGGCTATCGTATAGCTCGCCAGCAACGGGTCTATGAGAAAATATACCGACAATACCGCACATTAATATTTCCTTTGGACACAGAGCTCACGGAGGGTCACAGAGTGCCACGGAGAAGAATTATTTACCCGAATGTTTTTTCTTTGCTCGGTGGTTCTCTGAGGGCTCGCAGTCGCGGAACGCCCAGGGCTAAGGCTTTCTCTGTGGTTCTCTGTGTTCATAGTAATTCCACGATTTTTGCAGCCAATCCTATATAATTCTCCGGTGTCAGCGCTAGCAGTGCTTTTCTTTCCTTCTCCGGTAGATCGAGAGTCTGAACAAATGCCCTAATGTCATCTTGTGTTATCTTCTTCCCACGCGTGAAGTCTTTCAGCCGTTCATATGGATGTGGGTCACCCGATTTACGGAGAATTGTTTGAATAGCTTCTGCTAATACCTCCAAGTGATCGTTCAGTTCTTCGCGGATTCTCTCACGGTTTATGGTGAGGCGGTCGAGTCCTTTCAGTATATTTTTACACGCCAGCAGCGAGTGAGCCAGCGGTACGCCTTGGTTCCGTATGACGGTGCTGCCGGAGAGGTCTCGCTGCATCCGAGAGACGGGGAGTGTTTGCGCCAGATGAGACAGGTAAGCGTTAGCGATGCCAAGGTTTCCCTCAGCGTTCTCGAAATGGATAGGATTTACTTTGTGCGGCATGGTGGAAGAGCCCACTTCGTCGCTCTTCGTTTTCTGTCCGAAAATACCCCGACTAATGTAGAGCCAGACGTCTCGGCAGAGGTCCAACAGAATGGTGTTTACGCGAATCAGGATATGGTAGTTTTCTGCAAGAGAGTCGTTCGGCTCGATTTGAGTGGTGATAAGGTTGGGCTCTAAACCCAAGGATTTCACAAACCGTTTGCTGAAGGCAACCCAGTTGACGTTGGGATAGGCAGTTGTGTGGGCAGCCCACGTTCCCGTAGCACCGGAGAGTTTTCCCTGGAGTTGGTGGGCTTTCAACTGCCGGAGCTGCCCCTGGAGGCGGCTGGCGAAAACAGCGAACTCTTTCCCCAGTGAAGTAGGAGTAGCAGGTTGACCGTGGGTCAGAGCGAGAAGGGGTAGGTCTTTATAACGGATGGCAAATCTACGCAGATGGCCACACACTTTTTGAAGGGTGGGGATATAAGCCTGTCTGACACCATCACGCCACATAAGGGCGTAGGCGAGATTGTTAATATCCTCTGAGGTAAGGGCGAAGTGAATCCACGGATGGAGAGATTTTTTAATTTTGGTCTGGAGAAAATATTCAATAGCCTTAACATCGTGGTTGGTAGTGGCTTCGATTTCTTTAACTTTTTGAGCAGTGGTTGAATCAAAGTTCTCATATATTTTTCGTAACTGCGCCTTTTCGGTTTTTGAAAATGGTGACCGTTCTTTGACCCCTTTTTCATTTCCTAAAGCAATGAGATACTCGATTTCAACTTTCAACCGGTAGCGTATGAGTGTTGCTTCTGAAAAATAATCGGAAAGTGTTTTAACGCTTTCAGCGTATCGTCCATCCAAAGGAGAAATAGAATTAGCCACAGAGGTCACAGAGAAATCCTCTTTATGCCGTCAACCAGACGCTTTTCTCCAAAGTTGATGAGAAGAGATCGTTTCAGGTCTGTTGCCTTCAAATATGAAAGGGTCTGAGCTAGGGCCACCTCGGGGAGAGAACTCACAGATTTTAATTCAACGACAACCTGACCTTCGACAAGAATATCAATCCGTTGTCCTTTAATAACCTTTCCCTTATATGTTACGTCAATTTCTACTTGCCTTTTGACAGAAAGCCCACGTAGAGCCAGTTCGGGGCATAGGGCTTCTTCGTAAATGGATTCTAATAATCCGGGGTCCAAAATCCGGTGTACTTCGATGGCAGCCGCGATAATTAGTTCTGTTAGTTTATCTGCCACAATTTATTTCTCTGTGCCCTCTGTGGCTAAACTGAGGATCCTTTTAACTGCAAGTGCGCAATTCCCAGGATCAAGCACAGTCATCACTGGGGTGTTGCTGGGCATCTGAAGTGTGGAGTGGATGTTAATCATCATATCTGTTTTGTCTTTGAACGGGGGACAGGCAAGGGTTGGGAATTCAGAATTTGCAGCCACGAAACCGGAAAGAGCATTAGAGCGTCCAGCGATTGTGATGAAGACAATACCCGTTTCGTTCTTATATGATTCAATAATCTCCAGTACCTTTCGAGGTTTCTTATGAGCAGACGCTACATGCTGATCAAAGGCGATACCCAGTTCCTCCAACTTGGTTATGATTTTTTTAGCGTGGGCTTCGTCAGACGTGGAACCCATTATAATTACGGCTTTCATAAATAATCCTTCAAATTTTCATTAATACGTTCTTGAATAGATATTGTTGAATCGGGAAATGGCAACTTTTGCCCCGTAATAGTTTCATATAAAAAGATATATCGGCTGGAAAGCTCTATCACCAATTCTTCAGGTGCTTCTGGAAGCATTTCATCATTGTATGGATCACAGTGTTCCGCAAACCACAAACGCAGAAATTCCTTATCAATGTACTCAGGCTCTTCACCCTTCTCAAACCGTTTCTTGTAACTATCAGCAAGCCAGTATCGGCTGGAGTCCGGTGTGTGGATTTCATCAACAAGCAGGACATTACCGTCAGCATCACGACCAAATTCGTACTTGGTATCTACCAGGATCAGACCATGTTTTTGGGCGGTTTCTTGTCCGAATGTAAACAGTTCAAACGCTTTATTGCTAACCGTTTCCAAATCTTCCTCGGACATGAGTCCATCTTTCACAATCTCATCCGGACTGACAGGCCTGTCGTGCTTTTTATCCTTGGTCGTGGGTGTCAGGAGCGGTACTTCAAGTTTTTGATTTTTTTGCAACCCCTCAGGTAATTTGTTGCTGCAGTAATTCCGAACCCCTCTGTTGTAGTGAGTCCAGAGAGATGTATCCGTGGTGCCTGTGATGTATCCACGGACAACAAACTCTATTGGGAAAACATCGCATTTAATTCCAATGGTCACATTCGGATCCGGGACAGAGATAACATGATTG
The DNA here is from genome assembly GCA_964626495.1 of uncultured bacterium. GTDB lineage: Bacteria > Fidelibacterota > Marinisomatia > Marinisomatales > CAZVFT01 > JACNLN01. The sequence goes on along the minus strand of CAZVFT010000003.1, from coordinate 6,642 downwards.
GGAATAATTTCCTTTGTCTGTTCAAACCACCAGGAGCTGGTCTGATTCAGTACCTGCCCCTTAAAAGGAATGGAAGTTAGGATACGGTCGAAAGCGCTTTGTCGGTCTGTGGTGATAAAAATCATCCGTCCGTCAAACTCATAAGAATCACGAACCTTACCACTTTCTTTTTTCCCATATGGAAGATTAGTCACCGTCAAACAGTTGTTTAATTCTCGGATAATTTTTTCTTTGTAGGAGTTCATAGTGATTAAATTTTCAGGTTAAAGTTTCGCATTTTAAGAATAATCATAGATAAGCAAGTAGATGCATCATTAACCATATCTATAACAGTCGTAAGAATAGCGGTTGAATAATATATGGGTTTCAAGAACCTGCTTGACCGCATCATTTATATCCCCATTTTCTGAGGTGATAGTCCATAGCACTCCGCTTTTAACGGTTTGAATGTTTCTAATTCCAAACCAGTGTTTCAAAGCTTCAAGTTTATGTTGTCCTGTAAAATCATCCTTTGAGCGCACCAGAAAAGATACGGAATTTTTTAATTTAATATAAGTGGTGAGTCGTTCTTTGTTAGAGTTAAATAGTTCAGAAGACTTGATAATTGCAGATTTTGTCTGATCTGGATTCAATGCGTCTGTTTCGATCTCCCAGTGGGATTGCCGGGTTACTCTGACGGGCATCCCGAGATGTTGCAAAGCATTCTCCACAGTGACAGCTTCGTTATCGGTAATGATTAAATCTACAAGAAATTCAAATGCATTTTCAGAGGGAAAGTAATTGGGGATGGTTAAATCACCGGGGAAGTAATCTATAAGATCGTTACGAGGAATTTTATTGTTTTTTTCAATGTAGTCCCTCATCGACATGAAAATAGCATCTCCATTTGTCTTCCTCTCCGGGTGAGGCATAATTGCCATCACGTTGCCATCCGGATTGCACAAAGCCGCAATGTTGTACACTGAACCGTTAGGATTGATGGGGAATTCATTATGGATAATCCCATCATCGTCACAGTAGCGAAATACAGTCTGGTTATTATTGATTAAATAATCTAACAACTCGTCAGGAATAACGAAACGCCCTTCGCTATGGGCAAGAGGAATAGTGATAATGTCACCTCCATTGAGATGGCGTGTAAATACTGTTCTCTCTGATGGAACAGCAAGTTTCAGATTTGTCCACACATTATAGTATCCCGTCCCCAGGACGTGACCGTTTCTGACGCGCTTGTTGTTCGTCAGAGCCATTCCAAGTCTGTAGTTTTCCAATCCTGGCACCATCCCGGACTCCACCAGAATCTGTGCCCCGTTACAGATGCCAAGCACGGGCTTACCGATTTGAGCCTGCTTTTTAATTTCATTAACAATCGGGTCGAGAGAAGCAATTACCCCCGCTCGGGAGCGATCTTCGTAGGAGAAACCCCCAGCGATGATGTAGCCATCGTACTCCTCCAGCTGATTTTGATCATTGTTCCAGAGGAATTCCACCGGTTCCATCCCTGCACGCTGAACTGCGAGAAAAGTTTCACGCTCTGTATTTGATCCAGGGAATTGGATAATGGCGATTTTCATTTTATTTTACAACGCACCAAAATAATTTTGGAACACAGAGTTTCTAAAATTTTATAAATTATCTCTGTGTGACTCTGTGCTGCTCGGTGGTACTCTGTGTTCATTTTATATCCCCTAACTCACTCATTTAAATACAACGTTTTTACTTCCTTTAACAACCGACCCAATCGTAAACACTTCTATCAGATCTTGTAGTACATCCTTTATTGCATCTATCTGTTCTGGTTCAACAATTAACACCATACCAATACCCATATTAAAGGTACGGACCATCTCAGCATCATCCACATTGTCAATGGACTGCATCACTTTAAATATAGGTAGAACTGGCCAGCTTCCCTTGTGGGTTTCAACTGCGCATCCGTCTGGTAGTATCCGTGGAATATTTTCAACCAGCCCACCGCCGGTTATGTGGGCGATACCGTGAATTTTAATGCCAGCGTCAATCAGGGCTAAAACAGAGTTTGTGTAATTAATGTGTGGTTCCAGAAGCGTTTCACCTATGGACTTATCCAGATCGGGAATGGATGAAGAAACGTCGAATTTCCCAATATCAAAAAATAGTTTTCTGGCAAGAGAGTAACCGTTGGTGTGCAGTCCACTGGAGGGAAGGCCCACCACAACATCCCCAGGAATAATTGAATCTCCAGTTATAATACTGTCTTTCTCCACCACGCCAGTGATGACACCCACAAGATCATGTTCGCTTGATAGATACGTATCCGGCATCTCAGCTGTTTCCCCACCTACCAGCGGAACGTTGACCTTATGGCAGGCTTCAGTCATTCCCGTAACAATAGCCTCGATGATGTCTGGCTCCAGTTTATCGGCAGCGATGTAATCAAGAAATGTGATCGGTTTTGCTCCGTGCACAATGATATCGTTGCAGGTGGCAGCCAAAAGGTCAAAACCTATCGTATCATATTTATTCATCATTCTGGCAACAATCATTTTCGTCCCCACGCCATCAATGCTCTGGACCAACACCGGGTGAGCGTAGTCCTTTAGAAGCTCCTTCAGATCCACCATGGCGCCGAAGCTTCCTACGTCTGTCATCACTGCAGATGTAAAAGTGCTTTTGACGGAAGACTTGATGCGTTCCACTGCCTCATTGCCAGCATCAATGTTCACCCCGGCGGATTTGTAATCTGTTTTACTCATTTTGTGAGTACCATAGGGACACAGAGTTCACAGAGGATCTCAGAGAACCACAGAGCAGTTGAAATTTTGATTATTTTCTCTGTGTTACTCTGTGCTTCTCGGTGGTGCCCTGTGTTCATTTTTCAATACCTGCAGCCGTCATAACTTCTCTCGCAACCCATTCTCCCATACCTCCTTCGCTGCAGCGACAGGGTGGTCCACCAAGTTGTTGATTCTCAGAATAGGCTTGTCAGTTGTCTTGCCGATTTTTGTTACTTCAATACCGCGTGATAAAAAGACTTCTCGGAGAGTCTTCAAGTTACCTGGCGCCACTTCCAGCACAAACCCTCCAGTTTCAGAAAAAAGTAATTTGTCTGTTCGCAATTCTCCTGGAATATTAACCTCACACCCGATGTCGTTTCGGAAGCTCATCTCTGCCAGGGCAGTGGCAATACCCCCTTCGGAGATGTCGTGGCAGGCTAGGACAAGACCGGCAGAGATAACATTTGTAACTGCGAAGATTTGGGCTTCAGTTTCTGCGAGATCAGGTTGAGGTACATTGGCTCCAAGCTCATCGTGGAGAGCATAATAAATGCTTCCACCGCATTCGTCCTTCCGTTTACCCAAAATCAGTAATACGGAATCTATCCGCTTGAAGTGTGAAGTTACTGCTTGAGCTGCATCCTCCGTCCTGCCCAGGCAGGCGATGATAGGGCTTGGCGGAATGGCACCATTCTTCGATTCGTTGTAGAAGGAAACATTCCCGGCAATGATTGGGACTGGTTCTTTAGGGTGCTCTTTGAGATGAATCTCCTTACACGCTTCTGACACTCCCCGAGTACTTTCCACGAACTGTCCCATCTGGTTCGGCTTTTCCGGATTTCCAAAGCAAAGACAGTCACTGACAGCCTGAGGGGTTGCCCCAACAGCAGCGACATTGCGCATTGCTTCTACCACCGAGTTGATCCCACACCAGAATGGATCAATCTTCCCGTAACGCGGATTGTGGTCCACAGAGAGAGCAATTCCAACGGAACGAATTTCTTCAGGGTAGTGGTCATTGTTGAAGGGCTGCATCACTCCAGCGTCGGCATCACCAGCTTCAATGATTGTCCTCCCCTGAACTTGCTTATCATACGTCTCAAAAACCGGGTGTCTTGAGGCGATATTCTCGTGAGACAAAATTTTGAGAAATGTTTCGTTATAATTATCAGGCTCTGGGATATCTGGTTCTGTTAGTTTTTTCTTGGGCAATCTGTATTCCCGATTGTAAAGAAGGCCTTTTGTTACATCGCTGGCTCGAGCATCTACGATAATCTCACTATTAAAATAAACCGTATATTGTTTATCACCACGAATCTTACCAATTTTTCGTGCTTCAGCTCCCTTGGAAATATTGGGGAGGTCGTATGTTTGATTATAATGATTGAGAATGATGTTACTTAATTCCGGAGGTGATACCCACATGAATCGCTCCTGCGTCTCCGAACAAAGAATGACGGAAGGATGGAGATTTTCCATCCCCATGTGAACCTTGTCGAGGTAGACATCTGCCCCGTAGCCACCACCGTCTGCTAATTCCACGCTGGCGCAGGCTATTCCTCCAGCGCCCAGGTCTTTGAATCCCACCCTGTCAAGATAACCACGCTCTTTTAGCAGGTCGAACAGAGCATAGGTAGCTTTCAGGATATGTCGTTCTAGAAAGGCGTTAGGTTCCTGGACGGCTGCTTTTTTGCTCTCTTTTTCCTCTTCATTGAGTTCCAGTGATGCAAAGCTGGCGCCACCAAAACCGCTGTTATCGGTCGGTTTTCCCACCAGAATCAAATCGTAGCCATCAGCATTTTGGGGTGCGTAAGAATGGAGTATCTCATCCTCCCGAACAACCCCGAGGGATACCACGTTCACCAGACAGTTGTCATTGTAACCTTCATCAT
>CAZVFT010000003.1:0-1894 GCA_964626495.1 uncultured bacterium | reverse complement strand
ACAACCCCGAGGGATACCACGTTCACCAGACAGTTGTCATTGTAACCTTCATCATAGTAAAGGTCGCCCGCAATATTTGGGATACCGATTGGATTTCCATAACCGGAGATACCAGCTACTACACCTTCGTGTATCCATTTTGTTTTTGATGTGGTAATGTCTCCAAAACGGAGTGCATCTGCTACAGCAATGACTCTGGCACCCATGCACACAACATCCCGGACAATTCCACCAATACCTGTGGCGGCACCTTCATATGGGACGATCTGCGAAGGGTGATTATGTGATTCGTGGCTTATCACAATGCCGTATCGATTTCCATTGTCGTCTTCTGCAACAGCGACGATTCCAGCATCTTCTTTTGCACCAATGATAACTGTAGGACCATCGGTAATGAACTGTATCAGATGAGGTTTACTGCTGCGGTAGGAGGAATGTTCAGAACCCTGAATGGACCAGAGGACACATTCCGTAAGGGATGGGGGGCGTTTTAAAATCTCGTTCTGTATTTTAAGGATCTCATCTATTGTAAGAGCGATGTTGTACTTCCGAAGCGTCCATCCAATTTCTTCCCGAGAAAACGCATTGAAATCGATGACCTCCTTCGTAAATGCCATTGTACCTATCTTAAAATAGTTTGATTCCTCTCAGGTCCGAGAGAAATGATGGTAACGAGACAGTTCACTTCTGTTTCAATAAACGAGATATAATCTTTCATAGCGGATGGTAATGAATCGAATCCGCCTTCGCAGAAATTTTCGATTTGAGTCTCGTCTGTCTCGTCCCATCCATCAAGGGTAGTATATTCAGGTTTTGCTCTCCGGATTTTACCCAAACTACCGGGCATCTCGGTAACAGTTTCTCCATCAATATCATATGATGTGCATACCTGTAATTTCTCAAAACCAGACAGAACATCCACTTTTGTGAGAGCCAGCTCGGTAATTCCGCTTAGGCGAATAGCCTGCCGAACCTGGACAAGGTCAAAGTGTCCAACTCTTCTCGGTCTTCCTGTAGTAGTGCCATACTCATCCCCCTTTTCGCGGAGAAGGTTTGCCTCATTCCCTAAAATCTCAGATGGGAACGGACTGATGCCAACACGAGTTAAATACGCCTTTACTACACCAATAACTCTTCGATCGCCATGGAAACCGACGCCAGTACCAGAAAAAATCTGCCCTGCATTCGTATTGGAACTTGTGGTGTGTGGATAGAGCCCGTGATCCACATCCAGCGACATTCCTTGGGCTCCCTCCATCAGTAAGGTTTTACCCTCGTCATAGGCTCGGTAAAGAATCAATTCTGTGTCGGCAATGTAACTTTTCAGTTGATCACCATAGTTAAGATATTCAGTGTAAATATCCTCAACACTCAATTCATAACGGAGGTTGAAAACTTTTTCAATGATTTCTTTGTTAAACTGATAAGCCCTGGTCAGTTTTTCTTCAAAAATGGCCGGTTCCAGAAGATCGCCCATCCGGATGCCGTGGCGGTACATCTTATCTGCATAAACCGGAGCAATGCCCCGCTTCGTGCTTCCGGCAGCGAGTTTACCCTGATGCCCGGTGAGAGCTTCATCCATAGCAATATGATATGGCATAATAACATGAGCCCTCTCACTAACCATTAATCTGGGGGATTTGTCCCTCTCCTTAAGCCCAGATATTTCTACCACAAGTGTCCGTGGATTAATTACCACCCCGCATCCAATAACCGATATGGGCTTTTCATACAGCACACCTGATGGAACCAGATGGAGCTTATACACCTCGTCATTTACCTTAAGGGTATGGCCCGCGTTGTCTCCACCCTGAAATCGGACGACGTAGTCCGCATCACCAGCAAAAAAATCGGTGATTTTCCCCTTTCCTTCATCGCCCCATTGAGTTCCAAC
>CAZVFT010000002.1:0-64222 GCA_964626495.1 uncultured bacterium | reverse complement strand
TGGGCGAATTGGGGGATTATGTAAAAGAAAACGTTTCGGATATGGCGGGTATGCTTGATAGAGAACAAACTCCGAGCTTGCAGACAATGAATGAAAAGAAAGTTTTAATACAGTATTAACACTTGATAAGCAATGATAAAAAGGTTTAAGGCTGTCCCTTCCAAAAACTAAATCCAAACAATTAATGTGAGTAAAAACAGTTTACGTTACAACAAACCAAACACCCTTTCCTGCTCCCCAAACCCCACAATCTCAACCAACTTCAATAAATTCTTGGCGGAGGTATAAGACCGGAATTTGTTAGAGCGGGGGAGAAGCAGAATCGTTTCTTGAATCCTTGGCGAGAGGTAAACCATTTTCACAATGCGAAGAATATATGATTTATCTACTGTCCATCCCAAAAACTCAATCCATTAAAAAATTAATGTAAAACAAATACAAAATCCTATCACTCCATTTACTATAATCTCGATTTCCATAATTTCCTACATCCGACGCCACAGAAATAACAAAAACCACGAACAAGATGTTTAGACATTTTAGAATATACCATAAACTCTATTATGGCATGACTTGCGGTATACATATAAAGCAAAGACTGGTAATTAATATACTCGATCCACTGTAACGCCGGCAGTACAAGGTGGGTCGCATTCATCCACCAGATAGAGCGTCCCAGCACTTGTATCGAGAAAAGACGTTTTTTTGACATATTGGATTATGGCGCGTTCGTCTAGGGGTTAGGACGTCGGCCTCTCAAGCCGGAAACACGGGTTCGATTCCCGTACGCGCTACGTTTTACTCTTAATCTAGTAGACTCGGTAAAAACGGTAAAAAATAATTTGTTATTTATATTTATTTTATTTAAAATTAGAAACTATATCGCTTTATTTAATTTTATACACATTAACGTCGATGAAAAATATTTATTTGAAAATGGATGGTATGTCTCTATTAACAGGTGAATGTCACTGGGTGGAATCTCGTGATACTACCATAAAGTCCCGACATGCCGATATAGCTCAACTGGTAGAGCAGCTGATTTGTAATCAGCAGGTTGGGGGTTCAAGTCCCTCTATCGGCTCTGATGCATGTCGAAATAATCAGCAGGTTGAGGGGTCTTCCACAGGAACTCCATCATATGAGTCTCTCCGGTGGCTCAATGGTATAGAGGGATAATTTGAATCGATCTGAAAATTTGGGGAGGTGGCAGAGCGGTCAAATGCACCAGACTGTAAATCTGGCGGCGAGAGCCTTCGGTGGTTCAAATCCATCTCTCCCCACGTAATAATGGAAAAATATCGATATTTTTTTAAGGTTTATGTCTGTTATGATAACAACTGTATAGGTGTAACTTTATGAATGGAATAGGGAATAGAACGTCAGTTTTATCCGCATATCAAGAAAATGCGGTGGTAGCTCAGTTGGTAGAGCATCAGCCTTCCAAGCTGAGGGTCGCGAGTTCGAACCTCGTCCGCCGCTCACAATGGAAATCACCGGGCAGTCAAGCTGAGGGTCGAGAGTTCCCTGTCAGACAGACAGGTTACTCGCTCGAATCTTTATTTATCAGGCACATTAATTCTTGTGCCTACGTAGCTCAGTCGGTAGAGCACGTCCTTGGTAAGGACGGGGTCACCGGTTCAAGTCCGGTCGTAGGCTCAGTTAACTGATATAAATAGGAGGAATAGCACAATGGCAAAGGAGAAATTTTCGAGGACGAAACCTCACTTAAATATAGGGACGATAGGTCATGTAGATCATGGTAAGACGACATTGACAGCAGCGATGACGTTATTTTTAAGCAAGCGTGGTTTAGCAGAGGCTCGTACGTTTGATAGTATTGATAGTGCTCCTGAGGAGCGTGAGCGAGGGTTAACGATACAGACGGCACATGTGGAGTATGAGACGGATAATCGTCATTATGCACATATAGATTGTCCGGGTCATGCAGATTACATCAAGAATATGATAACGGGAGCGGCACAGATGGATGGGTCTGTATTGGTAGTATCGGCGGCAGATGGTCCAATGCCCCAGACACGAGAGCATGTATTATTAGCCCGTCAGGTAAATGTACCGGCTATTGTGGTATTTATGAACAAGACGGATCAGGTGGATGATCCGGAGTTACTGGAGTTAGTGGAGTTGGAGTTACGTGAGTTATTGGATGAGTACAATTTTCCTGGTGATGAGATACCGATAATCCAGGGTAGTGCGTTGGAGGCTTTGAGCAATCCGGAGGATGAGGAGTTGACACGGTGTATAGTGGAGTTATTGGAAGCGATAGACAGTTACATACCGGAGCCGGAGCGAGATATAGACAAGCCATTTTTGATGCCGGTTGAGGATGTATTCAGTATTACGGGCCGGGGTACGGTAGGAACGGGTAGGATAGAGCGAGGAATAATAAAGGTAGGTGATTCGGTAGAGATAGTTGGATTAGGAGAGACGAGTAAGACGGTAGTGACAGGAGTAGAGATGTTTCGTAAGATATTGGATGAGGGACAGGCAGGAGATAATGCTGGTTTATTGTTGAGGGGAGTTGATAAGGATGATTTAAAGCGAGGTCAGGTAATATCGGCAGTAGGGAGTATCACGCCCCACACGAAGTTTGAGGCGAAGGTATATGTATTGAAGAAGGAGGAGGGAGGTCGTCACACGCCCTTTTTTGAGGGATATCGGCCTCAGTTTTATTTTCGAACGACGGATGTGACAGGTGTAGTGAGTTTGACAGAGGGAGTAGAGATGGTGATGCCAGGGGATAATGTAAACGTTAAAGTAGAGTTGATAACCCCGATAGCGATGGAGCAGGAGTTGAGGTTTGCGATTCGTGAGGGTGGTCACACTGTTGGAGCTGGAGTTGTTACGGGTATTCTTGAGTAAGGAGAATCAAATTGGCTGGAAGGAGTAAAAGAACAACGATAACATTGCAAAGTACTGCAGGTACAGGATATAGATATACTACCACAAAAAATAAGCAAAATCATCCTGAGCGTGTAGAATATAAAAAGTACGATCCTGTTGCAAAAAAGCATGTGATTTTTAAGGAAACTCGGTAAAATAGAAATTTTGGTGGTATTTGAATGAGTAATTCAATTCGTGGAAGGTTGGTATCCCCGCATTTTTTTGGAGGAATTAGGTGAGTAGCTCAATTGGTAGAGCCCCGGTCTCCAAAACCGGTGGTTGCGGGTTCAAGTCCTGCCTCACCTGCAGATCGTTTTAAGAAAGATGTTTAAGATATTTAAAAAAATCAGTCAGTTTCTAAGCAGTGTTCAGTTTGAGCTGAAGAAAGTATCCTGGCCTAACTGGGATGAACTTAGAGGATCTACACTTGTGGTACTTTCTCTTTCTCTTATGCTGTGTATATTTTTATTCATAATTGATCAAATTCTTTCAAAAATTGTAAATGTGGTTTTGTAATATGGATTGGTATTCAGTTAGAGTTATTTCCGGTAGGGAAAAAAAGATAAGGGAAGCAGTACTTCGCGAGGCAGAACATAATAATCTAGCGGATTTTATTGGAGATATACTTGTTCCTTCTGAGAATGTTATTGAGATGAGAGATGGTAAAAAAAGAGTGAAAGAAAAATTATTTTACCCCGGTTATTTACTGATAAATATGACACTTACGAATGAGACAAAATATTATATTGAAAATATCGCTGGTGTTATCAATTTTATTGGTTCCAAAGACAACCCTCACCCGTTAAGAGATGAGGAGGTAAAACGTATACTCGGCGAGGTAGAAAGTTTGGATGGTCGTGAAGTAATTGGGACTAAGTTCAAAACAGGTGATGCTATAAAAGTGATTGATGGACCATTTATCGATTTTACTGGATTTGTTCATGATGTGAATGAAGAAAAACAGAAAGTTAAGGTGACTGTCTCAATTTTTGGGCGTCCAACTCCTGTTGAGCTAGATTATCTCCAGGTAGAAAAAGAAAAGTAAGAATAGCAATGGCAAAAAAGATTAGAACAACACTGAAACTTCAAATACCTGCAGGTCAAGCAAATCCTGCACCACCAGTAGGTCCTGCTTTAGGTCAACATGGTGTGAATATTATGGATTTCTGTAAATTATTTAATGAGCGAACGAAGGAAAACAGAGGGACGATTATTCCTGTAGTGATCACAGTATATCAGGATCGTTCCTTTACATTTGTAACCAAGACCCCACCTGCTGCTGTCTTGATTAAGAAAGCTGCAGGAATTAGTAAAGGTTCTGGTGAGCCAAATCGAGAGAAAGTTGGGAAGATATCGGAAGCGGATATTCGATCTATTGCTGAAACGAAGATGCCAGACCTAAATGCAAATTCCATTGAAACAGCGACAGAAATGATTCGAGGAACAGCGAGGAGTATGGGAGTTGAGGTCGAATAAGAAATTGAATAATTTATGAAGCACGGTAAAAAATATAGAACAGTATTAAATAAACTGGATAGGCGTCGGCAATATTCACTGGAAGATGCAGTTACCTTTGTGAAGGAAAACACTTCTGCTAAATTTAATGAGACCGTGGAGATATCAGTTAATCTTGGTGTGGATCCACGGCATGCAGACCAAAACATTCGAGTAACCACTTCATTACCTTATGGTACTGGTAAAGAGGTGAAAGTATTGGTTTTGGCAAAAGGTTCAGCAGCCAAAGAGGCAAAGGATAACGGAGCTGATTTTGTTGGTGATGATGATTTTATTCAAATGCTACAGGGTGGATGGACTGATGCAGATGTTATTATTGCCTCACCGGATATGATGCCCAAAGTAGGAAGACTTGGTAAAATTCTTGGTCCTAAAGGACTGATGCCAAATCCCAAAAGTGGGACGGTTACACCTCAGGTGGGTAATGCAGTAAAAGAGATTAAAGCTGGTCGTATTGAACTGCGGGTAGATAAATATGGAGTAATTCATGCTCCAGTTGGGAAATGTTCCTTTGAAAATGAACAACTTATTGAAAATATAAAAACAGTGATTAGCCTGCTTAGGAGAATAAAGCCGTCGGCTGTGAAAGGAACATATTTTAAAAAATTAACCATTTCATCAACGATGGGACCCGGTGTAAAGATAAATAAAACAACAGTCTAATAGGTAAACAATGCCATCAGAATATAATATTGAAGTTGTAGCTGCTATGAAAGAGAAGTTTGAGAATGCCACTGGAGTATATTTTACTGATTTTATGGGATTAAATGTTTCTGAGGTTACAGATCTTCGAAAGAAGTTTTACAGTGAAGGGGTTGAATATCTTGTTGTAAAAAATACATTGATGAAACTTGCTTCTAAAGATTTCAAGATAAAAGAGTTAGAAGATATTTTTAGAGGTCCCACAGCTATTGCATTTTCATATCAAGATCCAACGACACCTGCTAGAGTTTTAAAAGAATTTAAGAAAGAACACGATTTACCAGAGTTAAAAGCACTTATTTTTGAAGGAGAATTTATGGACAAATCTTTGTTTGAGAAGATTTCCAATTTGCCTTCAAGAGAAGTATTGCTGTCAAAACTGGTTGGTGGATTAAATTCACCTATAACAAAGTTTGTAACTACGATTAGCAGTCCTATATCGAAACTGTTAAACGTATTGAGCAGCATTAAAGAAACGAAACAAACATAGAGTATCAGGAGGAAACTGAAAATGGCGACTAAAGCGACAAAAACGTCACGTGATGACGTTCTTAAATACTTGGAAACAGCCAATATGCTTGAGATATCTGAACTTATTTCCGAGATTGAGGAGAAGTTTGGAGTTACTGCTTCAGCCCCAATTGCTGTTGCAGCTGCCGGTTCCGCTACTGCTGGCGAAGAAGAAGCTGGTGAGGAGAAAGTTAGCTTTGATGTCATCCTATCGGCAGTGGGAGATAAGAAGATTCAGGTGATTAAGGTGGTACGAGAAGTTACTGACCTTGGACTAAAGGAAGCTAAGGACTTTGTTGAAAGTGCACCTAAAGCCGTAAAGGAAGGTTTGTTGAAGGAAGAAGCTGAAGGAATTAAGAGTAAGCTGGAAGAAGTCGGAGCGAGCGTCGAACTGAAGTAGGCAATGAATCAGGTATCTTTTTCTTACATAATGGTAACTTTATGAGTTAAGGAATGCTTTTCCTAGAATGAGATAAAATCAATTTGGAGGATCTGGTTTGACACCAAATTCAAAATATAAATTAAAAAGACAATCGTTTGCTAATATCAAGAGCATTATAGATATGCCGGATCTTCTTGATGTACAGGTTAGATCTTTTAAACAATTCACCCAAGAAGATATAAAAGAAGATAAACGCGAACTTATCGGACTGGAACAGGTTTTTCGTAATGCATTTCCCATCGAGGATAATCATAAAAATTACATTCTTGAATATAAAAATTACTATTTAGGGCTTCCTAAATATAGTCCAGATGAGTGTATAGAACGGGGGGTTACATATTCTGTCCCATTAAAAGTTCGGCTAATTCTCCATCTGACCGATGAATATGATAAATCAAAATATGCTCAAAGTATCGAACAGGATGTATATTTTGGTAATCTACCCCATATGACTGAAAGAGGAACATTCATTATAAATGGGGCTGAAAGGGTTATAGTTAATCAGTTACAGCGATCTCCTGGTGTGTTTTTTGATGAGCATATTCATCCAAATGGGACAAAGTTGTTTCAAGCACGTGTGATACCATCGCGTGGATCATGGGTCGATTTTACTACCGATATTGCTGATTGTATTTTTGTCATTATTGATCGGAGAAGAAAATTTCCTGTGACCACACTCCTTAGAGCATTAGGATTTTCCAGTAATGCAGATATTTTTCGTGCTTTTAATTTGATTAAAAATGTCAATATAAAATCAAAAGCTGCTGAAAAATTTATAGGTGCAAGAGTAGCCAATGATGTTATTGATGTGGAAACAGGAGAAATTTTTTGTGAGGATGGGGCTGAAGTTACTGTAGAACTCTTGGAGGAACTTAAAAAAACCTCAACTAAGACCATTGAGGTAGCTCGAGTTAATGACGAATTAGCAGCGGAAATATTTGCTAATACGATGAAGAAGGATCCCACGAAAAATATGGAAGAGGCACTTAGATTAATGTATAAACATATACGTTCTGGTGAACCTCCAAATCTGGAAACAGCTCAGAAATTTATTGAGAGAATGTTTTTCAGTCCCAAACGTTATGATCTTGGTAAGGTTGGACGATATCGTATTAATAAGCAGTTTGATTTGAATGTTCCTCTTGATAACACAATTCTGACCACGGATGATCTTACTATGATTATTCAATATCTTATTGAAATGCGAATGGGTAAACGAGGACCTGACGATATTGACCATCTGGGTAATCGCAGGATGAAAACGGTTTGTGAGCAATTGACCAATCAATTTATGATCGCTATGACTCGTATGATTCGAAACGTACGGGAAAGGATGAATTTAAGGGAGGTTGAGAGTTTAACGCCTCAAGATCTTATTAATTCAAGAGTTGTCACGACAGTAATTAACACATTTTTTGGTACCAGCCAGTTGAGCCAATTTATGGACCAAACAAATCCTTTGGCTGAGATCACTCACAAACGGAGAGTTTCTGCTCTCGGTCCTGGGGGATTAACTCGAGAGCGGGCTGGTTTTGAAGTGCGTGATGTTCATTACACACATTATAGTCGTCTCTGTCCAATTGAAACACCAGAAGGTCCTAATATTGGTCTAATCTCGTCTCTTGCGATGTTTGCAGATGTGAATGATCTGGGATTCATTGAGGCTCCTTATAGAGTTATAAAACATCAAAATGACAAAGATGCTTTTGTTACCCGGGAAATAAAATACCTTTCCGCTGAAGATGAGGATAGATCAGTTATAGCGCAGCCCAATATTGCCGTTGACGAAAAAGGTAAAATTGTAGAATCACAAGTAAGAGCAAGGATTAAGGGTGATTTTCCAATTGTTAATCCTGAGGAAATCCAGTATATGGATGTAGTTCCTCAACAGGTTTTAAGTGTAGCTGCTTCCCTTATTCCGTTTTTAGAACATGATGATGCAAATCGTGCCCTGATGGGCTCAAATATGCAACGTCAGGCTGTACCATTACTGAATCCGGAAGCGCCCATAGTTGGAACGGGTATGGAAAAAGTAATAGTACATGATTCCAGGGGAACGATCTATTCACAAGTAGAAGGTGTTGTTCAATCTGTGGATGCGCAGAAGATTGTTATTCGATCTGACAATATTCCTGATGATATAACTACACATGAGGAAAATTTAATTTACATTTCTTTAAAGAAATACCGCCGTTCCAACCAGGATACCTGTATTGATCAAAGACCAGTTGTTAGTGAAGGACAAAAGGTAAAAATTGGCGATCTTTTAGCTGATGGAACTGCTGTTAAGAATGGGGAGCTGGCACTGGGGAGGAATCTAACTGTCGCATTTATGCCGTGGTGGGGTTATAATTTTGAAGATGCTATTGTCGTCAATGAACGGTTGGTAAAAGACGATATATTCACCTCGGTGACTGTTTCAGAAATAGAGCTTGAGGTTCGAGATACAAAACGGGGTGAAGAGGAACTTACTAGTGAAATCCCTAATGTGAGTGAAGAAAACACAAAAGATCTTGATGAAAATGGGGTTATCCGTGTTGGAGCCAGGGTAAAGCCAGGTGATATTATTGTTGGGAAGGTAACGCCAAAAGGTGAGACAGATCCCACTCCTGAAGAGAAGCTATTAAGGGCTATTTTTGGTGAAAAAGCTGGGGATGTTAAGGATGCATCCAAAAAAGCTGAACACGGTATTGATGGTGTGGTGACCAGGACAAGACTTTTTGAGAGAAAGAGAAAGGGATCACGTGTACAGGAACGTAAAATTATTGCACAACTTCAAGAAGATGTCAAAAAAGCTAAAAAACAGCTAAAGAGAAAGAGAGACAAACGATTAAAACAGCTAATGGAGAATCAGACTTCAGCTGGATTAAGAGATAAAGCTACGAGCAAGACTATTATTAAAGCTTCTACAAATCTTACGAAAAAAAGGTTGAAAGCTCTCGATTATGAGAGAATTAAACGGGAGAAACCTTGGGTAGTTGATAGAAATGTTTGGGTCCAAATTGAAGGGGTATGGAATTCTTTCAACAGAGAATGGAAGAGGGTTGAAGATAATCTTGAGCGGGAGATTTATAAACTTCAAGTAGGTGATGAACTTCAACCAGGAGTTCTAAAACTAGCAAAAGTAAACATTGCGAGTAAACGGAAACTCCAGGTAGGTGACAAGATGGCTGGACGTCATGGAAATAAGGGGGTTGTTTCTGTGGTTATTCCTGAAGAAGATATGCCATTTTTGGCTAATGGAACTCCAGTGGATATCGTTCTTAATCCTCTTGGAGTACCTTCCCGTATGAATCTTGGTCAATTATATGAAACGATGCTTGGCTGGGCTGGAGAAAAACTTGGTGTTTCATATGAGACCCCAGCATTTGATGGAGCAACCCCAATACAGGTTGAAGAGGAATTAAAAAAGGCTAATATTCCCCAAGGATCTAAGGTTGAGCTTTATGATGGAAAAACCGGTGAAAAGTTCGATTATCCTGTGACAGTAGGTAAGATATATATGATGAAATTAAACCATATGGTCGATGATAAAATGCACGCTCGATCTACAGGTCCTTACTCCCTCATCACACAACAACCATTGGGGGGTAAAGCTCAATTCGGAGGACAACGTTTTGGTGAGATGGAAGTTTGGGCACTTGAAGCATATGGTGCGTCAAATGCCTTAAGAGAAATACTCACAGTAAAATCTGACGATGTTGAAGGTCGTTCGAAGGTCTATAATGCCATAGTAAGAGGTGAAAATATACCAACCTTTGGGGTTCCAGAATCTTTTAACGTATTAGTGAAGGAACTTCAAGGATTGGGTGTTAATGTAGAATTACATTAATAGGTGGAGGAAAATAATTGGTATACATAAAACCGCCCAAAATTGATACAAGCCGAGATTTCACGGCTGTATCTATTGGACTCACTTCTCCTGAGGAGATTCTGAATAGGTCTTATGGTGAAGTGTTGAAACCAGAAACTATTAATTACCGATCATATAAGCCAGAGAAAGACGGATTATTCTGTGAGAAGATATTTGGTCCTGTGAAAGATTATGAGTGTCATTGCGGGAAGTACAAAGGAATTCGTTACAGAAGCATTATCTGCGACCGTTGTGGTGTTGAAGTGACACGACGGAGAGTACGTAGAGAACGTGTGGGACATATTACCCTCGCTGTACCGGTAGTCCATATTTGGTATTTGAGATCAATTCCCGGGAAAATAAGTCATCTTTTGGGCATTCCTACCCGTGAAATCGAGAAGGTAATTTATTATGAGGATTATATTGTTATTAATCCTGGTGCATCCAAGCAAAAGAAGTTTGACTTGATTAATGAACTTGAATTTTTAGAACTGGAAGCTCAATTTGGGAAAGATACCGTTAGTGAGGAAGATCATGATGAAGAAAATTATTTTTATGCTGCGATGGGTGGGGAAGCCATTATAGATGCTTTTAGAACCCTTAATATTTATTCTCTAATAAAAGAGCTTGAGCATACGATTAAGACCTCGCGATCTCGCCAGAAACGTTCAGATGCTTTAAAACGCTTAAAAGTAGTTAAAGCATTCTATCCCAGTCCAGATGAAAGACGAGTTAATCGTCCTGAATGGATGGTTATTAGTGTACTTCCGGTAATACCTCCAGAATTGAGACCTCTTGTACCATTGGAAGGTGGACGATTTGCAGCCAGTGATCTCAATGATCTTTACCGGCGAGTCATAATTAGAAACAATCGGTTGAAACAGTTGATGGGGATTCAGGCACCGGATGTCATTCTTAGGAATGAAAAACGTATGCTTCAAGAAGCTGTAGATACACTTTTGGATAATACCCGTCGTGGAACTGCACTTAGCAGCGGAACCCGAAGACCTCTGAAGAGCTTAAGCGATATGCTTAGAGGTAAACAGGGGCGATTCCGTCAGAACCTCTTGGGTAAACGAGTGGATTATTCGGGGCGGTCTGTTATTGTGGTGGGTCCGCGCCTAAAATTGCATGAATGTGGCCTTCCGAAAGATATTGCCATTGAACTCTTCAAACCTCATTTAATCCATGAGTTGATAGTTAGGGGTTATGCAAAAACCCCAAGGGGTGGGAAACTGTTAGTTGAACAAAAGTCGCCTCAGGTGTATGATGTTCTTGAATACGTAGTGAGAGATCATCCAGTATTGTTAAATCGCGCTCCTACTCTACATCGTTTGGGTATTCAAGCATTCCAACCAGTTCTTGTTGATGGAAAAGCTATCCAGATTCATCCATTAGTCTGTACTGCTTTTAATGCTGATTTTGATGGAGACCAGATGGCGATTCATGTACCTCTTTCTCCCGAAGCACAACTTGAAGCCAGAATGTTAATGCTTTCATCTCATAATATTCTCCATCCAGCTCACGGTAATCCGATCACTATTCCCTCCCAAGATATGGTTCTCGGTTGTTATTACCTGACCAAGAAGAAAAAAGGAGAAAAAGGGGAAGGGATGAATTTCTCCAGTATTGATGAGGTAGCTCTTGCATATGAAAATAGGACCGTCGGTCTCCACGCCATTATTAATCTGAAAATCGGTGATAGATGGTTTAAAGAGACCAGCGTCGGACGTGCAATATTTAATTCAATTCTTCCTGATGAACTGGATTATATTGATATGCTGATATCGAAGAAGAAAATTGAGAAAATTATACATGAAGCTTATGAAAAAGCTGGGAATCACAGAACAGTTGAATTTTTAGATGACCTTAAAAAGTTTGGGTTTGATTATGCTACAAAAAGCGGGACGTCCATATCTATTGAAGATGTGTTGGTACCAGATGAGAAACAGGATAGTATTCAATTAGCTACTAAAGAGGTGAAATCAATTCAATCCAAGTATAACAGAAGAATATTGACTGAGGGTGAGAGGTATAACAAGATTATCGATGTTTGGACTCATGCCACAAACAAGGTAGCTGCTGATATGATGTATCATTTAGAATCTGATCAAGAGGGGTTCAATCCGGTTTTTATGATGGCAGATTCAGGTGCACGTGGTAGTCAAGATCAGATTAGACAGCTGGCTGCTATGCGTGGATTAATGGCGAAACCTAAAAAAAGTATGACTGGCGGAAGAGGTGAAATTATCGAGAATCCTATTACTTCAAATTTTAAAGAAGGGTTATCGGTATTGGAATATTTCATTTCGACACACGGTGCCAGGAAAGGACTTGCTGATACTGCTTTGAAAACAGCTGATGCTGGATATTTAACGCGTCGTCTTGTGGATGTTGCTCAAGATGTTGTGGTAACAATCGAAGATTGTAG
Source organism: uncultured bacterium (assembly GCA_964626495.1). GTDB lineage: Bacteria > Fidelibacterota > Marinisomatia > Marinisomatales > CAZVFT01 > JACNLN01. The sequence continues at coordinate 51,865 of CAZVFT010000002.1, read as the reverse complement.
AACTATTAACGGAGTGTGGATTTCCGATTTGAAGGAAGGTGAAGAAATTATCGAACCACTTCGAGATCGTATTCGTGGACGTGTTTTACAAGAGGATATCATTCACCGAGGAAAAGTTGTGGTTAAAGAGGGGACGCCAATAGACGATGAAGTAAGTGATACAATTGCTAATCTTGGTTTAGATAAAGTATTTATTCGTTCAGTATTAACCTGTGAAGCAAAACATGGCGTTTGTCGTAGTTGTTATGGATTGGATTTGAATACAAATAAACTTGTGTCAATGGGTACTGCTGTGGGTATTGTTGCCGCTCAAAGCATTGGTGAACCTGGTACTCAGCTTACATTAAGGACGTTTCATATAGGTGGGACAGCTTCTAGAATTATTGAAAAATCCCAGATGGTAACCAGCAAAGAAGGTACAATTCGATTTTCACCCAATTTAAAATGTGCAAAAGTTGTAGATGAGGAGGATATTTCAGAGAAGAAACGTAAACTCAATCGAGTACTTGTTCGGAATGCAGTGATCGAGGTTATGGGTGATAATGACAAGGTTCTAACCAGTTATAATGTTCCGTATGGATCAATTCTTCTTGTAAAAAATGGTCAAAAAGTAAAGGTGGGACAGGTATTATTTACATGGGATCCATACACAGATGTAATTATCGCACGTCAGAGTGGATATGTTCGGTTTGTTGATATGATAGAAGGTGAGACTTACCATGTGGAGGCGGTAGAAAGTGGAAAAATACAAATGGTAATAATTGAATCTAAAGATAGAAACTTATCTCCACATATTGAAATAACAGATAAAAATAAAAATGTTGTATCAGGAGGGACAATACTACCAGTTGAAGCCATTTTAATGGTAACAGATGGACAAAAAGTATCGGCAGGTACTATTCTCGTAAAAATTTCGAGGGGGATAGGTAAGACGCGGGATATTACAGGAGGATTACCCAGAGTAGCTGAATTATTTGAGGTAAGAAAGCCAAAAGAACCTGCAGTAGTTACTGAAATAAATGGTGTTGTAAGTTTTGGTAAAACAAAACGAGGCATCCGTGAGTTGATTGTTCACGGTACTCACGACGAAAAGGGTAAATATAAAATTCCTTATGGCAAACACGTCATTGTGCATGAAGGCGATTGGGTCAGTGCTGGTGATCGTCTTTGTGAAGGAGCTATATCCCCCAAAGATATTCTCAATATTCTCGGTCCAGAGCGTGTTCAAGAATACCTCGTAAATGAGATCCAGGAAGTGTATCGTTTGCAAGGTGTACGAATAAACGATAAACATGTTGAAGTGATTGTACGTCAGATGATGCAGAAGTTAAAGGTAGAAGATAATGGAGATACAGTTTTCCTCCCAGGTGATAGAGTGAATAGAGTTCAACTTTTTCAGGAAAATTCTCGAGTTTCAAATATGGCAGTAGTGACGAATCCGGGCGATTCCGAATTCGAGGAGGGGGACCTTATAGACAAATCTGAGTTAAGGACTATTAACAGGGAATTGAAAGAAGGTAAGAAGGATTCGATAAAGACCCGGAAAGCCAAACAGGCATCTTTCCAACCCCTGTTACTAGGGATTACCCGTGCATCGTTAAATACTGAAAGTTTTATCTCTGCAGCTTCTTTTCAGGAGACAACCCGTGTTTTAACTGATGCTTCTACTGAAGGTAAGTTCGATCACCTTATTGGATTGAAGGAGAATGTCATTATGGGTAAACTTATTCCAGCTGGGACTGGCTTTAATCAATTTAAAGATCCTTTAGTTCATATACCTGAAGAGGAATTAGTTGCGGAAGAGGTTCCTGCGGAAATTAAAGAAGAAGTATCTACCAGTTAGATGAAAGTATTTATGTGGAGTAGTTGAATGCCGACTATTAATCAGTTAGTTCGAAAAGGAAGAAAAAAAGTAATAAAGAAGAAGACAGCCCCGGCTTTAATGGGAAATCCTCAAAAGCGGGGTGTATGTACTCGGGTGTACACAACAACACCGAAGAAACCAAATTCTGCCTTACGAAAGGTAGCCAGGATTCGGCTAACTAATGGAATGGAAGTTACTGCTTATATCCCCGGAGAAGGTCATAACCTTCAGGAACATTCTATCGTACTAATTGAGGGGGGAAGGGTAAAAGACCTTCCAGGAGTTCGTTACCACATCGTGCGTGGAACCCTAGATACTGCTGGAGTTGTTGATCGAACAACCAGCCGTTCTCGTTATGGCACAAAAAGACCGAGATAAGTTATGAGAAGAAGTAGAGCAGAAAGAAGGCAAATTACACCAGATCCCGTATATGGGGATTTAATGGTCCAAAAATTTATAAACAATTTATTACAGAAGGGTAAAAAGGGAACTGCTGAACGGATCTTCTATGGTGCAATGAAAATTATTGAGGGCAAGACGAAAAGTGATCCTCTTGAATTGTTTCATAAAGCTATGGAGAATGTAAAACCTCTTATAGAAGTGAAATCAAGGCGAATTGGTGGTGCCACATATCAGATACCAGTTGAAGTGGCAAAACACCGGGCTTTTGCTCTTGGGACGCGATGGATTATTTCATACGCAAAAAATCGAAAAGGTAAACCGATGGCTGAGAAGCTGGCTTCTGAATTATTAGCTGCTGCAAATAATGATGGTGGAGCCATTAAGAAAAAGGAAGATACACATCGTATGGCTGAAGCAAATAAAGCATTTGCTCACTTTGGTAGATAATCATGAAGAAGTCACCTTTAGAAAGAGTAAGAAACATTGGCATCATGGCTCATATTGATGCGGGTAAGACAACAACGACAGAACGGATTTTGTTCTATACAGGACGTTTACATCGTATGGGTGAGGTGCACGAGGGTTCTACAGCAATGGATTGGATGGATCAAGAAAGGGAACGTGGTATTACCATTACTTCAGCAGCAACCACTACTTTTTGGAATGAACATCGGATTAACATCATTGATACACCGGGTCACATAGACTTTACTGCTGAAGTCGAACGCTCGTTAAGAGTTCTCGATGGTGGGATTGTAGTATTTTGTGCAGTAGGAGGGGTAGAGCCCCAAAGTGAGACAGTCTGGCGTCAAGCAGACAGATATAAAGTTCCACGAGTTGCTTTTGTAAATAAAATGGATCGGATGGGAGCTGATTTTTATGAAGTAATTCATATGATGAAACACCGTTTGAATGCAAAACCTTTGCTTCTTGTTTTACCTATTGGGGCAGGTGATTTATTTACGGGTATTGTGGATTTAATTTCTATGAAAGCAATTGTTTATTATGAACCCAGTCTCGGCTCTCATTTTGAACTTATTGATATTCCTAATGATATGGTAGAGGAAGTTGAGGAAGCCCGCCACAAGTTGGTGGAGGAAATTGCAGCATACGATGAACAGCTTTTTGAGAAATATCTCGCCGGGAAAGATTTGACTGCAGAGGAAATTAAAAATGCTATTCGAAAAGGATGTTTAGATAATGCCTTTATTCCAGTACTGTGTGGATCTGCTTATAAAAATAAAGGTATTCAAAGATTACTGGATGCAATAGTTGATTATCTACCCTCTCCAATGGATAAACAAGAGATAATTGGTTTTCCACCTGAGGATAGTGATATAACTTTAAGCAGGAAATCTTCAATAGATGAACCCTTCAGTGCTTTAGCTTTTAAAATCATGTCTGATCCCTATGTTGGAAGATTGACATTTTTCCGTGTTTATTCAGGTGAAGTCAAAATAAAGGATTCAATTTACAATTCTACGGTTGGTAGGAAAGAAAGAGTATCTCGTATATTATTGATGCACGCCAACAAGCGTGAGGAGAGAGAGAAAGTGACTGCTGGTGAAATTGCTGCTGCTGTTGGATTGAAACATACAAAAACGGGGCATACACTGTGTGATCGCAAATATCCCATTATTCTCGAATCAATGGAGTTTCAGAAACCAGTAATTTCTGTGACAATTGAGCCATCAAGTAAGGCAGATCAGAATATTCTATCGGAAGCGTTGGTAAAGCTGTCTGATGAGGACCCTACTTTTAAAGTAGAAAGGGATAGTGAAACAGATCAAACAATAATTTCTGGAATGGGGGAGTTACATTTAGAAATTTTAGTGGATAGGTTGATGCGGGAATTCCATATTCGAGCCAATGTAGGTAGACCTCAAGTTGCTTATCGGGAGACCATAAAAAAGTCTGCGGAAGCAGAAGGGAAGTTTATTCGCCAATCGGGGGGACGTGGACAATATGGATGTGTTAAGATAAAAATTGAACCAAATGAGGTCGGGAAAGGATATCATTTCGAGTCAAAAATAGTGGGTGGAGTTATACCTCGGGACTACATTCCAGCTGTTAATCAAGGAATCCAGGAAGCTCTTAAGAACGGGGTTTTAGCTGGATATCCCTTGGAGGATATTCGGGTGGAGCTTATTGATGGGTCCTATCACGAAGTAGATTCATCAGAAATTGCTTTTAAATTTGCTGGTTCAATGGCTATTCAGGAGGCTTGTAAAAAAGCAAAGCCCAGTTTGACAGAACCTGTGATGAAGCTCGAAGTGATATTATCAGAACAGTACATTGGAGATGTAATGGCTGATTTAAATTCCAGACGAGGCAGGATTAGGGGAACTGAGTATCGGAAGGATGCAGTTGTTTTGCATTCAAAAGTTCCTTTGAGCGAGATGTTTGGGTACGCTACAGATTTGAGATCGATTACACAGGGAAGAGCAGTGTTTTCTATGGAATTTGAGGAATATCAAGATGTTCCTGCTGGAATTGAAGCCAAGATTATAGAAAAAGCCCATGGGGTAATAACAGTATAAGATAAGATCAACATTAGGGAGGTATAGCACAATGGCAAAGGAGAAATTTTCGAGGACGAAACCTCACTTAAATATAGGGACGATAGGTCATGTAGATCATGGTAAGACGACATTGACAGCAGCGATGACGTTATTTTTAAGCAAGCGTGGTTTAGCAGAGGCTCGTACGTTTGATAGTATTGATAGTGCTCCTGAGGAGCGTGAGCGAGGGTTAACGATACAGACGGCACATGTGGAGTATGAGACGGATAATCGTCATTATGCACATATAGATTGTCCGGGTCATGCAGATTACATCAAGAATATGATAACGGGAGCGGCACAGATGGATGGGTCTGTATTGGTAGTATCGGCGGCAGATGGTCCAATGCCCCAGACACGAGAGCATGTATTATTAGCCCGTCAGGTAAATGTACCGGCTATTGTGGTATTTATGAACAAGACGGATCAGGTGGATGATCCGGAGTTACTGGAGTTAGTGGAGTTGGAGTTACGTGAGTTATTGGATGAGTACAATTTTCCTGGTGATGAGATACCGATAATCCAGGGTAGTGCGTTGGAGGCTTTGAGCAATCCGGAGGATGAGGAGTTGACACGGTGTATAGTGGAGTTATTGGAAGCGATAGACAGTTACATACCGGAGCCGGAGCGAGATATAGACAAGCCATTTTTGATGCCGGTTGAGGATGTATTCAGTATTACGGGCCGGGGTACGGTAGGAACGGGTAGGATAGAGCGAGGAATAATAAAGGTAGGTGATTCGGTAGAGATAGTTGGATTAGGAGAGACGAGTAAGACGGTAGTGACAGGAGTAGAGATGTTTCGTAAGATATTGGATGAGGGACAGGCAGGAGATAATGCTGGTTTATTGTTGAGGGGAGTTGATAAGGATGATTTAAAGCGAGGTCAGGTAATATCGGCAGTAGGGAGTATCACGCCCCACACGAAGTTTGAGGCGAAGGTATATGTATTGAAGAAGGAGGAGGGAGGTCGTCACACGCCCTTTTTTGAGGGATATCGGCCTCAGTTTTATTTTCGAACGACGGATGTGACAGGTGTAGTGAGTTTGACAGAGGGAGTAGAGATGGTGATGCCAGGGGATAATGTAAACGTTAAAGTAGAGTTGATAACCCCGATAGCGATGGAGCAGGAGTTGAGGTTTGCGATTCGTGAGGGTGGTCACACTGTTGGAGCTGGAGTTGTTACGGGTATTCTTGAGTAAGGAGAATCAAATTGGCTGGACAAACAATAAGGATTAAAATGAAGGCATATGATCATAACCTTCTGGACAAATCTATGGACAAAATTGTTAAAACTGTCCGATCTACGGGAGCAGTGATTTTAGGTCCTATTCCATTACCAACTAAACGTACAGTGTACACGGTGCTTAGATCACCTCACGTGAATAAAAAATCGCGTGAACAATTCCAAACGAAAATTCACAAAAGGTTAATTGACATTTTAAATGCTTCACCTAAAACCATTGATTCTCTGATGAAAGTAGATCTTCCAGCTGGAGTAGATATTGAGATAAAGGCATAATTATGAATGGATTAATCGGTAAAAAGGTAGGAATGTCTCGTCTCTTTGATTCCGATGGTGAAAACATTCCTGTTTCTGTTATTCAAGCTGGACCTTGCGTTGTTGTTCAGATTAAAACAAAAAATAATGACGGATACAGAGCAATTCAAGTTGGATATAGTAACAAGGAACAAAAGAAAACGAATAATCCAATGATGGGACATTTCAAAAAAGCTAAGGTTGAACCAAAAAATTATTTAATGGAATTCCCATTGAGAAAAGATCAGAAAATCAAAATTGGACAAGTGATTGATGTAGACATATTCAAAGAAGGAGATGTAGTTAATATTAGTGGTTATTCAAAGGGTAAAGGATTTGCAGGAGTGGTTAAGCGATACGGGTTTCATGGTGGTCCTAAAAGCCATGGTAAATCTGATCAGTTAAGGGCAGGGGGATCCATTGGTCAGTCATCGGATCCATCTCGTGTTTGGCCTGGGATGAAAATGCCCGGTCATATGGGGAATAAAAAAGTCCTGATAAAAAATCTCAAAGTCGTTAGTGTGGATAAAGATACACACCACCTCTATATAAAGGGTCCTATACCTGGACCAAGAAATGGAATTGTTGTTGTAACAAAATCATAGAACACTTTTGTGATGCAAATAAAAGTACATAATACACAAGGAGAGGAAATCTCAAGAATAAAGGTTGATAATTCGGTCTTCAAGATTGAGCCTAATGAAGATGTAGTCCATAGGGCAATTCTTGCAGAAAGGGTTAATTCACGACAGGGGAGTCATTCCACCAAGACACGTTCAGAAGTTCGTGGTGGTGGTCGGAAGCCGTGGAGACAAAAGGGAAGAGGAGTAGCAAGAGCTGGAACAATCCGTTCACCATTGTGGAGGGGAGGTGGTGTTACTTTTGGTCCGAAACCGCATGATTACCACTATAAATTGCCAAAGAAAATGAAGCAACTTGCCAGACGGAGTGTTCTCTCTCAAAAGATAGTGGATAAAGAAATTTACGTTATGGATAAACTTGAATTAACCAAAGTCAGTACAAAGTTGTTCAGAGAAGTTTTGAGGAATCTCAATATTGCTGATAAAAAGGTTACATTTTGTCCAGCAGAATTGAATAAGAATCTGCGTCTTTCAGCTCGAAATCTCCCTAATGTAACAGTTATACCTGCTGTGCATTTATCGACCTATAATATGATTGATTGTGATATTCTACTTTTTGATAAAGAGGGAATAAAGCAGTTGAATAAACAATTAGTAATAAACTGAAATGGTAAAAGATAGAATTATTCTTGTCCGTCCAATTACAACGGAAAAAATGCACCGTCTTGAGGAATCGCAGAGGAAATATGCATTTCAGGTAGATCCAAAGGCGAATAAAATCGAGATTAAAGGAGCAGTTGAGAGAAAGTTTGACGTAAAGGTTACGAAAGTAAGCACAATAAATATGAAAGGTAAAAGAAAGGAACTCACCATCCGAAGTGGTGGACGTCCCATCCGGACAGTGGGAAAGAGAGCTGATTGGAAAAAAGCGATTGTGACATTAGAACCAGGTTTTTCCATTGATTTATTTGGAGCAGAGGTGACGAGTTAAGTTATGCCAATAAAAATTAAAAAACCGACAACCCCAGGGCAAAGGTTTATGTCCGTCTCTACTTTTGAGGAAGTGACTCGAACAAAACCAGAGAAGAGTCTATTACGTTCTCTTAAGAAAACAGGTGGAAGGAATAAGCAGGGTCGAATTACCATTCGTCATCGAGGTGGAGGTCATAAGAGGAAGTATCGTGTCATAGATTTTAAGCGGGACAAATTTGATATTCCGGCAAAAGTAGCTGCCATTGAGTATGATCCAAACCGATCTGCTCGAATCGCATTACTTTTTTACGCTGATGGAGAGAAGCGTTATATTCTTGCACCATACGGATTAAAGGTAGGTGATAAAGTTATATCAGGGAAAAAGGTGCCAATAAAAATTGGAAACAATTTACCATTAAAAAATATTCCCTCTGGTTTGTCTGTTCATAATGTTGAATTGTCAGTTGGGAAGGGTGGTCAGCTAATACGTAGTGCAGGAACGGGAGCACAGGTTATGGCAAAAGATGGCGGTATGGTGAGTTTAAAACTTCCATCTGGTGAAATTCGGTTGTTCCATGAGGATTGTCGTGCTACGATTGGAGATGTTGGTAACAAAAGTCATGAAGCTCTCAATCTCGGAAAAGCTGGTCGAAGTCGCTGGTTAGGTCGGAGACCTAAAGTACGTGGAGTGGCTATGAATCCAGTTGATCATCCACTTGGCGGAGGTGAAGGGAAATCCTCAGGAGGTCGTCATCCGACAACCCCATGGGGAAAACCGACTAAAGGGTACAAGACTCGCAAAAAGAACAAGCAATCGGATAAATTCATTGTGAAAAGGAGAAAATAACGTATGTCTCGATCGGTGAAAAAAGGTCCGTATATTGATCCCAAACTGTTGAAAAAAATTGAAGCAATGAAGAAGGAAAAAAAGAAAAAGGTTATAAGAACCTGGTCACGGCAAAGCATTATTACTCCTGATTTTGTGGGATTTACCTTTGCAGTTCATAATGGGAAGCAGTTCATTCCAGTGTTTATAACTGAGAATATGGTTGGACATAGACTTGGAGAATTTTCACCTACCAGAACGTTTCGAATCCATTCAGGTGATAGAAAAAAGCAGAAATAACGATGGAATCCAGAGCACAAACTAAGTATATCCGTCAATCTGTCCGGAAAATCCGTAGAGTTTTGGATATGGTTTCAGAAAAAAATGTTGGAACAGCTTTGAATCTTTTACACTTTTCTCCATTGAAAGCCTCTGACGTTATTGAAAAGACTATCCGATCAGCCATTGCTAATTTTCTTCAGACTGATGAGGGGAAAAATGCCGATCCAGAAAGTTTAATTATCAAAGAAGCTTTCGTAAATGAGGGACCTACAATGAAACGTTTTCGACCTGCTGCAATGGGTAGAGCATCCAGAATTCGGAGAAGAATGAGTCATTTAACAATAGTTTTAAGTGATAGAAAATAAGGATTTAACGTGGGACAAAAAACACATCCAACAGGGTTCAGATTAGGGATTAATAAACCTTGGTCTTCTAACTGGTATGGTGGAAAAGATTTTCCTACCTACATTGCTGGAGATATAACTCTAAGACAGTATATTGAACGTCGTTTACCCAATGCGGGAATTTCAAAAGTTGTTATTAATCGTACGTCTAAGAAAATCATTGTAACGATTAACACATCACGTCCAGGTATCGTCATCGGGAAAGGTGGGGAAGAGGTGGATCGTCTGCGAGAGGAATTTAAACGTCTTTCTAACACTGACGTACAGGTAAATATATCGGAGGTTAAAAGACCGGAATTAGATGCTCGTCTGGTTGGAGTGAGTATTGCTCAACAGATCATCAAGAAAATATCTTATCGAAGGGCAGTGAAGAAGGCAATTCAAGCAACAATGAGAATGGGAGCAGATGGTATTCGAGTTAGGGTAGCTGGTAGATTAGGTGGTGCTGAGATTGCAAGATCGGAAAATTTTCACGAAGGTAGTGTTCCACTGCAAACTTTAAGATCTGATATTGATTATGCCATAACAGAAGCACGGACTACCTACGGTATTATAGGAGTGAAGGTATGGATTTGTAATGGGGAGATACCCACCTGATGTTAGAACCAAGGAAAATAAAATGGCGTAAACAACAACGGGGTCGAAGGAGAGGTTTAGCTTCTCGTGGCAGCCATGTGGTTTTCGGTAGCTACGGTCTTAAGGCATTGGAACCGGGTTGGATAACAGCACGCCAGATAGAGGCAGCTCGAATCGCAATTGTAAGGAAGATTCGCAAACATGGTCGGATGTGGATCAGGATTTTTCCGGATAAACCGGTATCAAAAAAACCTGCAGAAGTTCGGATGGGTAAGGGTAAAGGTGCTCCAGAATACTGGGTAGCCGTGGTTAAACCCGGTCGTATTCTCTTTGAAATAGAAGGAGTAGACAGTGAGTTGGCAGCTGAAGCTTTTCGAATTGCTGGGTTTAAATTACCCATAAAAACTAAACTGACAGAACGACGGGAAGTTACTGTTTAGTTGACTGTTTTATGACTAGGATTATAGCTGATGAAGAAAGAAGAAATAAAAGAAATAACTGTAGCTGAACTTCAAACAAGACTCGAGGACGATTTGGAAGAACTCGAAAATTTGAGGTTTCAAAAAGCACTTCAACAATTAGAGAATCCGTTGAGAATTCGTTATCTTCGTCGGGAAATCGCACAGGTTAAAACGTTATTAAAAGAATATGAATTGGGAATCAGAGAGAAACGATTTAAGGAATGACCAATGAAGAATCGAGGTAAAAGACAAACGATGATGGGTGCAGTAGTAAGTGATAGAATGGATAAGACCGTTGTTGTTTCGGTTGAACGGCGGGTTCAACATCCGATTTACAAAAAATATATTACTAGAAAAAAGAAGTATTATGCTCACGACGAGAAGAACGAGTGTTCAATAGGCGACAAAGTAAGAATTATTTCCTCTAGACCGCTGAGTAAGCTAAAACGATGGCGGGTAACGAAAATTATTGAAAAGTCAAAAGGTATTTGAGGATAGAGAGGTTTGAGAGGTTATAATGATTCAATCAGAGACAAGATTAAAGGTTGCCGATAATACTGGGGCTCGAGAAGTTCTCTGTTTCAAAATACTGGGTGGGACCCGCCGACGGTACGCCAGCGTGGGGGATGTTATTGTTGTTACCGTTAAAAAAGCCCTTCCTGAAGGTATGGTAAAGAAAGGAGATAAATCAAGAGCTGTGGTAGTTCGGACAAAGAAAGAAGTCAGACGTAAAGATGGATCCTATGTCCGCTTTGATGATAATGCTGCTGTTCTTCTTTCAAATGCAGGTGAACCAATAGGAACTCGAATTTTTGGACCAGTATCAAGGGAGCTTCGTGAAAAAGGGTATATGAAAATTGTCTCTATGGCTCCGGAGGTAATCTAAGATGCACATTAAAAAAGGCGATACGGTCACAGTTATTTCAGGAAATGACCAAGGAAAAACGGGGAAGATTCTTTACGTTTTTCCCAAAACAAACCGTGTGATTGTGGAAGGTGTGAATTTTGTTAAGAAACACTCGAGACCAAGCCAACAAAACCCTCAGGGAGGTATCATTGAAAAGGAAGCTCCCATTCATATATCCAATGTTATGGTAACCTTTGGGGGTAAGAGGTCACGTATTGGGCATAGATTTCTCGGTACTGGAAGAAAGATTAGGGTGTCACGAAAAACAGGTGAGGACATCGATTCATAGGGAGAAGAATTTTGACTGGAGAGAAGGTAGAAAAAAAAGCTGAAGGTGAGCAGGTGAAAAAATCTTCTGGTAAAAAAACTGAAGTTACCACTCCTAAGAAAAGTACAGCTAAAGCTAAAGCTTCTGCTACAAAGAAGGCGGCTGTTAAGAAGACGGTAAAGAAAAGTACATCTTCCAGTAAGAAAAGACCTCCTGCAAAGGTTAAACCAACGGATAAGAAGAAAACTGCCCCAAAGGCTGACATTATAAAAAAAGCAGGTGGTGATAAATATAAACCAAATTTACTTAAAAGATATCAAGAGGTGGTTATTCCTCTTATGATTGAAAAATTTGGATACAAAAATGCTCTCCAAGTACCGCAAATCGAGAAAATATCAATGAATATTGGATTAGGTCGGGCAAAGGATGAACCCAGCTCGTTGGAACATGCATTAGATGATCTGACAACGATCTCAGGACAGCGAGCAGTTGTAACTAATGCGAAGAAAGCAATTTCAAATTTTAAAATTCGTAAAGGTGATCCTGTAGGTTGCCGGGTGACTTTACGTCAATGGAAAATGTATGAATTTCTTGAAAGACTTATAAATATTGCTATTCCCCGTGTTCGTGACTTTAATGGTCTATCAGTAAAGAAGTTTGATGGAAGGGGAAACTTTAATTTTGGGTTAGAAGAACAGATCGTTTTCACCGAAATCGATTACGATAAAATTGATAAAATCCGGGGATTAGAGATAAACATAGTAACCTCCACTGACGATGATGAAATCGGTTATGAATTGTTAAGTACATTAGGTTTTCCGTTCAGACAAACAGATCGTTTTAAGAAAAAGGGAATTGGGAAACAACTAGAAGAGGGTTCCTGATGGCAAAAAAATCGCTGATTGTAAAAGCACAACGTTCACCAAAGTTTAATACGAGAAGATATCATCGTTGTTCGAGATGTGGGCGTCCAAGAAGTTATATGAGAAAATTTGGTCTTTGTAGATTATGTTTTCGTGAACTTGCTCTTAGGGGAGAGATTCCAGGTGTTACGAAGGCAAGTTGGTAAACAGGAGGGTTAAATTTTGACAATGACAGATCCAATTGCTGATCTTTTAACAAGAATCAGAAACGCCCAAAAGGAGAGAAATCGGTGGGTTGATGTTCCTGCATCGACTGTAAAGAAACGAATTGTTTATATTCTGCGAGAGGAGCATTACATCAAGGATTTTATTATCATTAAACGGATGCCCCAAGATATGATCAGGATATTTCTGAAATATGACCATAACGATGATCCTGTTATTTCCCAGATTGACAGGGTAAGTAAACCTGGAAGGCGAGTTTATGCAAAAACTGGAAATATCCCCAAAGTTCTAAACGGGATGGGAATTGCGATATTGACAACATCTAAAGGGGTTATTTCAGACAAAGTAGCTCGGAAGTTAAATGTCGGTGGTGAAATTATTTGTAATATTTGGTAATATGTTATGTCGAGAATAGGAAAAAAACCCATTGCGATTCCTGACAAAGTGCAGGTTAAAATTGATGGTAATCAAGTGACCTGTTCAGGTCCAAAGGGTACACTTCAATATTCATTTCATCCTGATATATCTTTTATTCAGGAAAATAATCAGCTTGTTGTTACCAGACCTTCTGATACAAAATTGCACAGATCACTTCATGGGACATCACGTGCCATTTTAGCAAATATGGTACAAGGTGTATCCGAGGGATTCACCAAAGAACTGGAAATTAGAGGTATGGGTTATTCTGTAAATGTTGAGGGCAAAATGTTGAAACTTGCCTTAGGTTTTTCTCACGATATCTATTTTGAACCACCTGACGAAATTGAAATTAAAGCCAAGAGAAATGCGATTTCTATTTCAGGTATTGACAAACATCTGGTGGGTCAAGTAGCAGCGAAAATTAGGATGTTTAGACCACCGGAGTCTTACAAGGGAAAAGGGATTCGGTATAAGGATGAATATGTCAAAATCAAGAAAGGGAAGACGGTGGGAGGTTAGTTGGTGGTGAAAAAGTTAGAAAAAGCCATTAGAGGTGAGCGCAGAAGAAGGCGTAGCAAAGGGACGGCTATTCGTCATGGAGATCGATATAGGCTTGTTGTGTATCGTAGTCTGAAGCATATTTACGGTCAGATCATCAATGATTGGGAGGGTAAGACCCTTGTATCAGCTTCATCTCTTGAAAAGGGTCTTCAGGTGGAATTGGGGAAGGCTAAATCAAAGGTGGAAAAGAGCGAGATTGTCGGTCGTGAAATTGCGAAAAGAGCGAAAAAGAAAAAAATTACAGAAGTAGTTTTTGACCGCAATGGATTTCTTTATCACGGAAGGGTAAAAGCATTGGCAGATGGAGCCAGATCAGGAGGATTAAAATTTTGAGTTACATTGATCCAACAGAATTAGATCTTAATGAAGAAACTGTTGTAAAGGTCAGACGTGTGTCTAAGGTCGTGGCTGGTGGACGTCGTTTTCGATTTAGCGCTACTGTGGTGGTGGGTGACGGAAACGGTCACGTAGGTCTTGGACATGGGAAGTCCAACGAGGTATTATCTTCCATCACCAAAGCAAAGGAAGATGCGAAGAAAAATCTTTTTCGTGTTCCCATTATCAAAGGGACGATTCCTCATCAAATTATGGGAAAGTTTGGCGCTTCTAAGGTGTTGCTGAAACCTGCTTCTCCTGGTACAGGAATTATTGCTGGAGGACCAATTAGAGCCCTGATACAACAAAGTGGGATCACGGATATTCTCACGAAGAGATATGGATCATCCAATGCAAACAGTATTATCAGAGCAGCAGAAAAGGGATTGATATCATTACAAGATCCTGTCTCTATTGCTAATAAGCGGGGCATTACTATCTCCGAAATTTTTAAGTAGAATATTTCTATGGCGAAAAAAAAACAAAATTTACTAAAAATTACACAAGTCAAAAGTGCTATTGGTTACAAACAAAAGGCAAAAAAAACTCTTGCCGCTCTGGGATTAAGACGGATGCATCAAACTGTCGTCAAGCCTGACACACCAGTAATACGAGGGATGATTACTGTTGTTGATCATCTGGTAAATGTAGAAGAAGTATCATGAAATTAGGGAAACTAAAACCAACTCCAAATTCCACAAAAAACAGGAAACGTGTGGGTAGAGGACCTGGTTCTGGAAAAGGGAAAAGGTCAGGAAGAGGTGACAAGGGATATCACTCACGTTCCGGTAGTAAACGTCGTGCTTGGTATGAAGGTGGTCAGATGCCTCTCCAGCGGCGCATACCCAAACGCGGTTTCTCAAACAGTCGGTTCAGGACGACCTATCAAATCGTTAATCTTTCTCAGATGGCAAATCTCGACACAGAAAAGGTGAATATTGACACTTTGTATAAAAGTGGTCTGATCAATTCGACTTCTAAACCTGTGAAAGTATTAGGTAATGGGGAATTATCAAAGGTAGTCTCTGTTACCGCTCATGCGTTCAGTAAATCTGCAGTTGAAAAAATTGAGAAAGCTGGCGGAATAGTTACAGTATTGTGATTGAGAAAATTCGAAATATTATCAATATCCCGGAACTTAGAAAGCGGATAACCTTCACCGTGGCGTTATTAATAATTTGTCGTGTGGGGACTCATATTCCTATTCCCGGTATTGATGGAGAAGCACTTCGAGCTGCCATTGAAAATCTCAGTAACACATTATTTGGACTGTATGACCTATTTGCCGGTGGGGCTTTTAAAAAAGCGACTCTGTTTGCTCTGGGAATAATGCCCTACATTTCTGCATCCATTATCATGCAATTGATGGGTGTGGTAGTTCCCTATTTTCAAAGATTACAGAAAGAGGGAGAAGAAGGAAGGAAAAAAATTACTCAACTTACTCGATATGGGACAGTATTGATTGCCACACTTCAAGCATATCCACTGGCAATTTTTCTTGAAACTATGACCGCAAATGTAGGTGGTGCTGCTGTTCCTGTGGTACCGGATCCTGGTTTTGCTTTCAGGTTTACCACAATGGTATCACTCGTGACTGGGGTAATTTTTCTTATGTGGCTTGGTGAACAGATCACTGAGCGGGGTATTGGGAATGGTATTTCATTAATTATTATGATTGGAATTATTTCTCGTTTTCCCAATGTTATCATCTCAGAAATTATGTTAATAATTGAAGGAGTGCGTGGTCCCCTCACTGCAATTGTGTTAATGGGTCTTATGTTTATTATTATTGGGTTTGTTGTATTAATAACTCAGGGAACTCGAAAGATACCTGTACAATATGCTAAACGTGTTATTGGTAGGAAAGTTTATGGTGGACAGTCCACACATATCCCTCTAAGGGTAAATACGGCTGGAGTTATGCCTATTATCTTTGCCCAGTCTATTATGTTTTTACCCAATACTATTGCTACCTTTTTCAGGGAAAGTGAATTTATGCAAGGAGTTATGGTAGTATTTTCTTTTAACCACTGGTTCTATTGGACTGTTTTCGGTATTATGATAATCTTTTTTACGTACTTCTATACTGCTATTGCTTTTAATCCAGTAGAAGTGGCAGACCAGATGAAAAAACATGGTGGATTTATTCCCGGTGTTCGACCAGGAAAGAAAACGTCCGAATTTATCGATAATATTCTAACCCGAGTGACCTTGCCCGGATCCTTTTTTCTTGCATTTGTTGCTATCTTTCCCTACATCTTAATGAATATTATGGATGTGGGGTATGATCTGGCTTCTTTCTTCGGGGGTACCAGTTTACTCATCATTGTAGGTGTGGCATTGGATACTCTCCAGCAGGTGGAATCTCATCTCTTAATGCGTCATTATGATGGCTTTTTGCAAAAGGGAAAAATTAGGGGTCGCCGGAGATTTTGATATTATGGTTAACATTAGAAATAAAAGGGAAATAGACCTGATTCGAGAGAGTAGCCAGATTGTGTATGAAACGTTAACATTACTTGGTGAGAATATAAAACCGGGGGTAACCGGAGAGAAACTGAATAAAATTGCTGAGAAATATATCTATTCTCGCGGAGCAACACCAGCATTCAAAGGATATATGGAATATCCTAAATCTATCTGTATTTCAATAAATGAAGAGGTTGTGCATGGGATTCCAAACCGTCGGAAGTTGAATGAGGGAGATATTGTTGCCATTGATTGTGGAGTTCTAAAAGATGGTTACTACGGGGATAGTGCATGGACATATACCGTTGGTCAGATTGATGCGGATGTGATGAAATTAATGACCGTAACTGAGAAAGCACTATACATTGGAATTGAACAGGCAAAATCAGGAAATCGGTTATCGGATATTGGTCATGTGATTCAATCGTATGTTGAAAGTCACGGATTCAATGTAGTCAGAGAATTAGTGGGACATGGTATTGGTACAGAATTGCACGAGGACCCTCAAATTCCCAATTATGGTGATCCCGGTGAGGGAATTTTATTAAAATCTGGGATGTGTCTGGCAATAGAACCGATGGTTAATTTAGGTGGAAAAGAAGTATATACTCGATCGGATGGGTGGACAGTATGTACTCGTGATGGAAAACCATCTGCTCATTTTGAACACACGGTTGTCGTGTCGGATAATGGTGGAAAAATTTTAAGTGATGGAACAATAGATAAATGAAAATATTTTATTTATTAAAAACGTTATTATTACCAACAATTGGGAAAAAATGAGATGAAAGTAAAGACTTCAGTCAGAAAAATTTGTAATAAATGTAAAATCATCCGACGTAAGGGAGTTGTCCGGGTGATTTGTGAAAATCCTAAACATAAGCAAAGACAGGGTTAATTATGGCAAGAATTGCAGGTGTAGATTTACCTCGAGATAAAAATATAGAGTATGCTTTGAGATACATTTACGGTATTGGACATACAACTTCAAAACAGATTTTAAAAGAGGTTAAAGTCGATTTAAATATTCGAGTTCAAGACCTGAGCGAAAAACAAATTGCAGCTATTCGAAAAGCGGTTGGTAAGAATAAGGTAGAAGGTGAACTCAGGACAGAAAACACTATGTCCCTCAAGCGGTTGTTGGATATTGGTTGTTACCGTGGACTGCGTCATCGACGTGGGTTACCTGTTCACGGGCAGAGGACAAAAACCAATGCTAGAACACGAAAAGGGAAAAAACGGACCGTTGGTTTGGGTAAGAAAAAAGTTGTAAGTAAGAAAGCTTAATTCACACAATCTGGGAAGGGTGTTATGGCAGAAAAAACAAAAAGGAAAAGGAAGAAAAAGAAGGCACGAGTGGAGTCCGAAGGGGTTGCCCATATCAAGGCAACTTTTAACAACACGATTATCACTCTTACAGATTTACATGGAAATGTAATTTCTTGGGCTAGTTCCGGGACAGTAGGATTCAAAGGTTCACGGAAGAGTACCCCTTTTGCTGCTCAACAAGCAGCTGAAAAAGCCAGTAAGGAAGCAATAGATTTGGGACTTCAACAAGTGAACATCAGGGTGAAAGGTCCCGGTTCTGGTAGAGAATCAGCTATCCGTTCCTTAGCTGTAGCCGGTCTTGATATCTTGACTATCAAGGATGTAACCCCAATTCCACACAATGGATGTAGGCCCCCAAAGCGACGAAGGGTATAAGGGAGGTTTATAAAGAATGGCTAAATATTCTGGTACAAGAGGAAAAATAGTTCGACGGTTTGGTGAAAATATTTTTGGAAATCCAAAGTTTGATCGAATATTAGAAAGAAAGAATTATGGTCCTGGACAGCATGGGCAGTCCCGAAGAAGGCGTCCATCAAACTACGGACTTCAGCTAACGGAAAAGCAAAAAATGAAATATACATATGGTCTGTTAGAGAAACAATTTAGACGTTTTTATAAAAAGGCAGAGAAGATGAAAGGAGAAACTGGTATTAATCTTGTCCAGTTATTAGAAAGACGTTTAGATAATGTGGTATTTCGGTTGGGATTTGCACCCACCCGTAACTCAGCTCGGCAGCTTGTAAATCATAAGCATTTTTTGGTAAACGGTAAGCCGGCAAATATTCCATCATACATAGTTAAACCGAATGATGAGATCAAGGTTCGTGATAAAAGTCGCAAGCTCACAATAATTCATGATTCGCTGAAACGGATCAAGGGAGATCTGGATTTGCCTTGGTTAAAACTGGATAAAGCAACTTTGACGGGAACCTTTCTCCAGATTCCAGAGCGTGACCAAATTAAGGAAAAATTCACAGAACAGTTAGTTGTTGAACTTTACTCAAAATAGAATCATAAGGGTGAATATAATATGAAAAAAAATAAGGTCTTTAAATTTAAGGTAGATAAAAAATCGTTAACAGACTCGTATGGTTTGTTTACCCTTGAACCACTTGAAAGGGGGTATGGAATTACCATTGGAAATGCTTTGAGAAGGGTTCTTCTGACTAGTATGCCAGGCGTGGCTATTATTTCAGTTAAAATTGATGGAATTCTTCACGAATTTGCCACTATTGATGGGGTAAAAGAAGACATGGCGGATGTTATTCTTAATCTGAAAAAGATCAGGTTCAAAACCTCAGAATCAACACTGGATAAGGTTGCATTAGTTTTGAAAGGACCGGGTACTTTTACTGCTAAAGATATCGATGAAGCATCTGAACAGTTTGAGGTCTTGAATCGGGATCAATACGTTGCAACAATGAATAAAGATGCCAATTTTACTATGGAACTTCAGATTGGTGTGGGTAAGGGGTATGTTGATGCTAACAATCATCAGAGAATTGATGAAACCATCGGGACTATCTATATTGATTCTATTTTCAATCCCGTGTTAAAAGTATCTTACGATGTGGTGCCCGGTTCTTCCGCAAAGGATAGTTTTGAGAAGTTAATTCTTGAAATAAATACTGATGGTGCATCTACACCCATGGATTCGGTTAATTATGGAGCATCGGTTTTGATTGACCACTTTAAACATTTTTTAATTCCTGACGCATTACCTGTACTTGAAATCACAGAAAAGGTGGATGATGAAGTACTCAGGATCAGGGCTATACTCAGTCAATCTATAGAGGAGATGGAACTTTCTGTGAGGAGTCACAACTGTCTTCAAGCTGCTGGGATCAAAGTCATCAGTGATTTAGTGTCAAAAAGTGAAAGTGAAATGTTGAAGTATAAAAATTTCGGTAGAAAATCTCTTTCTGAGTTGGTAGAAAAATTGGCTGAGATGGGACTTACATTTGGGATAAATGTTGATAAATATAAATTGGAATCTGATAAGTAAAAGAGAAACAGATGCGACATCAAAAAAGAGGTAGAAAACTCGGTCGGACAGCAAGTCACAGGAAGGCATTACTGGCGAATCTTGCTTCGTCATTGATTGAACATAAACGAATTGTGACAACCGATGCAAAAGCGAAAGAGACACGTAAATTTATCGAGCCCATAATTACTAAGGCAAAAAAAGGGGATGTTCACTCGCGAAGAATGGTATTAAGGAAAATCCCCCGGAAGAATATAGTTAAGACCCTCTTTGAAGAAATTGGTCCAAAATATACCGACAGACCCGGGGGGTATACCAGAATTGTGAAATTGGGCTTTCGTGATAACGATTCTGCTCCTGTTTCCTTACTCGAGCTTGTAGATTTTGAAGTTAAAAGCAAGAAGAGCGAAGAATCCAAGAAAACTAAAAAATCAAAGAAAAAGGCAACTAAAGCCGAATCTGTCGAGGATACTCAAACAGTCGAATCTTAAGCTGGAATAAAAACGTATATGGATAAGATTAATAAGGCAGCATATTTTGTTGCCTTTTTTATTATACTTCAACTGCGACTTATTGCTGGGGAAAATGACCAGCACTTTTCCTTCCGATCTATCTGGATTGTTCGTTCATCAATGATTTCTGAAGAAGAAATTGACAAAGCTTTGATATTTGCAAAAAAGAATCAATTTAACCATGTGTTTGTGCAGGTAAGGGGTCGTGGAGATGCTTTTTACAACAGTAGTATAGTTCCCCGAACAAATAGAGTTCGCAATCTACTATTTGATCCACTTTCCTATGCGATTCAAAAGGGCCACCAATTAGGTCTTCAAGTGCACGCATGGATGAATGTGTATTTAATCTGGTCATCAATTCAAAACCCAATTTCACAAAGGCACCTTCTAATTCAACATCCAGAATGGGTAGATAAAAGTCTGTTATCAGAATTAAAAACTGGAATAAATCCTGAGTATCCTAATAATGGAAATGATGGTAAATATCTGTCTCCCCTGATTCCTGAAAGTCAGACATACCTATTGTCAGTTTTACAGGAAGTTTTAGAAAATTATGATTGCGATGGTCTCCATCTTGATTACGTGCGATTTTGCGATATAGAATATGGTTATAACTTGATAGGATGCGAAAATTTTGAGTATGAGTATGGTGTTGATCCTCTTGAATTATTCACAAAGGGAAAGGGAACGTTATCTGGGACAAGACTTGATCATTTTCGAAACTTATGGAACCAATACCGTAGAGATGCTGTGACTGATCTTATAAGGCGGTGTGGTGATTTAGTATTGTCTATCAAACCATCATGCATATTGTCAGTAGCTGTTAAGCCTGATCTTGAGGAGGCAAAAAAGCGATATTATCAGGAATGGGACCGATGGCTCGCTGAAGGGTTGGTTGATTATGTGGTACCGATGAACTATGATTCCTCATTGCGGAAGTTTGCCCATAACATTGATATCATTCATGATAATATTCCCTCTAAGTACTTACCCGGAATTGTTATGGGAATTGCCACTTATAATCAAGATGCTTTTGATGCTCGAGATAAAGTGAGATATACAAAAGTTACAGGTTTTTCTGGGATATCGGTTTTTTCCTATGATTCCCACAAAAATAATCTCGATTTTTTTACTCCTGTTGTTACTGATATAAACCAATAACTCTTACAAGATTCTGGCTTATGTCCGGTTGTGTAATCAGACACAAATTAAATTACTTCTCAAACTGAGGAAGTATTATAAATAACTGTTTCATATTGTATAGTTAAAACGGAAATTGTACTTTTGTGAAGGAATTATTTAATGCCAATGAAGAGTGATATCGCAAAAAGAATAGTTGTTATCCTTCTGGGAGTTCCTGGGATTATTCTCCTTTTGTGGGTGGGTGGTCTCTGGTTTGCTGCTCTTATTACTCTTGCGATGCTTCTTGCCCTCCGTGAATTTTACCTGATTAGTGCTAAAAAAGGTGCATCTCCACTTTTGTGGGTTGGGTGGGTTATTACGCTTCTTATTGCTTGGATGTATTATGGTGGAGTACCACCGGGTAACTCCTTGATCTTTTATAATATTTTTATTGTTGGATTTATTTTGACAATAGAACTTTTTCGTAACAAACCCAATCCAACGTGGAATATTTCTATCACCATTTTTGGTATTGTGTACATTTCTCTCTTTTTAGGTTCGTTAATTGCATTACGTAACTGGGACGATATGACAGGATTCCACCTGACATGGGGTGTTTTTATATCTGTCTGGATATGTGATACCGCTGCATATCTCGCAGGGAAAAAGTGGGGTAAGAAAAAGATGATGGAGAGAGTGAGTCCTAACAAAACCGTTGTGGGATGTATAGCAGGTGTGTTTGGGGCTGCAATAACGTATGTAATAATGTACACATCCGGATTTTTAGGTAACCTCTTTGACTGGGGTGATATAATTGTTTTCGCAGTTATATCTGGAATATTTGGACAAATAGGTGATTTTGTGCAATCTTTGATAAAGCGAGATATGGAAGTGAAAGATTCTGGGAAGTTTTTATTGGGACATGGTGGTGTTTTTGATCGTTTCGATTCCCTGTTTTTTGCAGCACCACTGACCTATATTTATCTCCAGCTTTTTGTTTTGTAGAATTGGTTTTTAGTTCCCACACATGTGACACCTGTGACACACTACCAAAGTGCATTTTACATTAATCAAATCATTACTGACAAATATTTACATTGGATTATAGGCGAAAGAATTGATAATATTCAGCGTTTATTATATTATTGAATTTTAAAAAATAATCATATGAGTGAACTCTGAAAACTGCTAATCAGTCAGAAACCTGACAGGTTAATGTTAATTTTCGCTAATAGTCGTATGCTATCTTCACTAATAAATGGAGTATGCCGCCATTCAAAAGGGATTGAAAACAAAAAAAACTATGTTCATAGAATTATAGTCGTTTTGTGTTTGCTATCTCATTTGTTTGGACAATTTCAGTTTGTTGGTCTCGGGGGTAAACATATAGAATCCTTGAGAATGAATGGTAATTATCTATATGCTGCGTCAGATAATGGGATATACCGGAAGAGTATTTTGGTTTCGGATACAAATTGGACAGCAATCGGACTTCAAAGTTTTGAAACTAAAGCACTGTTAGTTCTAAACCCAGACTCTATTATCGTGAGTGTTATAACTACTGGAATGGGGTCTGACACCGTTTCACTTTTCAAAACCATTGACGGGGGAACCACATGGCTTCCATCACAAAATGGATTTGGTGGAGGGACAGGATATAACAATCAAATATTGGATTTGGATGGTCTATCATATGAGCCCGATACAATTTTTGCTACGGGGTATGCACAAGTTGCAAAGTCAACCGATTTGGGAATTACCTGGAGTATTGTTTGGGGGGACTGGCATTACGGGGGTATGGGAACTCACTTTGTTAAAATTGATCCTCAGGCTACCAATATTGTTTGGGCAGGTGGCGAATCTGGGTTTTTTCAACCATACGTCCACAAGTCTACTGATTTCGGCAATAGCTGGCAGGAAAATTTTTTGGATGTTGGAGGTGATAATGCTTGTTATTCCATTGCAATAAACCCGCTGAATTCCGATGAAGTATATGTCGGAATGGAAGGTAGAATTATAAAAACCATTGATGGTGGTACAAACTGGAATACTATATTTATACCAGCAAATTACCCTTACTTTTTTGGACTTGCTGTTAACTCTAATAATCCAACAATTATATATGCAGTAGGAAGTAGATGTGGAATCCCTCCGTCACTATATAAAAGCGAAGATAGTGGTACAACTTGGACCTCTCTTGTTGATGACTCATTGCAATTTTCAGGTGCTTTAAATCTTATCTACGTATATGAAAACAACCTTGATGTTCTCTATTTTGGAACAGTTATGAATGGTGTTTACAAATATATAGATGAATTATCAGTTGTAGATGAATCAGATAGGGTACAATTCCCATTTACATTTATACTAAATCAGAATTTTCCAAACCCGTTTAATATATCAACTACTTTTCCTTTTACTCTATTCGAATCAGGAATAGTCAATATTTCAATTTTTGATATAAATGGCAAGTTGGTAGAAACATTATTTGATGAGTATGAAGTTAGTGGCTCTCATTCTGTTACTTGGTATGCTCATGGGATTAGTTCTGGATTGTATTTCTATAAAATCTCTCTGGATAAAGATTCATTAGTTAAGAAATGTTTAATCTAGAAATGAAGAGATTGAATGGTGGTATAACCCCTGATGGAGGTTCCTTGAAAATCTTAGGCGTGAATTGGGGTTTTAAACACATATATGGCAAGGCTGAGTTGGGTGGTTGTAAATTTCAAGCACCTCAACTTATCCTTTATTATTTTCAAAAATTCACTGTATAACCTATTAAGAGTGGACTCATCATATTGAATACATACAAATTCATGACCTTTGCAACTTTGGTTGTATCATTACATTCATGAGAAGGATTGATAATCAAGATAATAAATTTTCATGGAAGGCATATCCTGCCCTTGAGCGTAAATTTGCATTTATTTCTACAACACTCGTGATTATTGCTATATCAATCTTACTTTACATATCCTTTCAAAGTCTTTTCTGGAGTGTCTTTTCCATAATGATTCTAATTTTTTCTTTAAACAAATTCTACTTTCCAAGTATGTATATCATCGATTCTCAAGGGATTGTCGCTAAATATTTATTCCGTAAACAGCGATATCTCTGGAAAAATATCCGTAGATTTAATTACACGAAATATGGCGGATATCTATCTGGAAGAAAGCAATCATCACGGTTGGATGCGTTTCGCGGTATGCATATTTTATTTGGTTCTCATCGCGATGATGTCATATTTAAAATTCAAACTTATATAAATAAATCTAACAGACATTGAGCTGGTTAAAACACGCATTTGCTGTTGATGAAGTTGGTTCAGTACAACCTACTGAGACGCAGAAAGTTATTGTTGATCGAGTATGTCAAGAAATTGCGAGAAGACATCTCACAACTCCTGCGCTTCTTTTTCTTGAGACATTTCGTCCCCTGAATTTTATTGGAGCACAGGCGATGCATTTTTTCCATCCGATTGTTTCAGCTATTCTAAGTGGTGATGGTTATAGGCATTTTGCGGAGTTTCTTGAGAAAAGAGGAAGTGTTGATTATCTCTGTGAAAGAATTGAATACTTTGAAGAACAATATTCTAAACAGAAATCAAGTGGTGGAGTGTGATAAAAAGCCACAAAACCAATCTTCAGATATGAATGGCTGTGTTCCATGAAACAAGTGAACAAACACGTAAATTACTTCGTAGCCCCGTCCTTCAGGGCGGGGTTGAGAAATTTGAACATATATTATGACGCCGTTCACGGCGTTATTTCCAAAGGAGCCTGCCTAATAAAAGAGGGCGTGAACGCCCTGTCTTGTTATTGCGATTTTATTCCCCGCCCTGAAGGACGGGGCTATAGATATATTCAATCTGTCAAAAGCCGAACAGGTTCTATCGAAGGCCAGACAAGTTCCATCAAAAGCCAGACAGTTTCATTTCCTGAGAATGGTGTATTAAAATTATAATAATTAGAACAGAGTCAAATGAAATAGATATGAAAATAGCCGATCCTGAAAAGATGAATATTATTCTCGCTACTGATTGTGGAAGTACAACCACAAAAGCGATATTAGTACAAAAAATAGATGGTCACTACCGCCAGACTCATCGGGGAGAAGCTCCATCCACGGTAGAGGAGCCCTTTGCTGACGTCACGGTTGGTGTGATAAACTCGGTAACTGAGGTATCAGAGTTAGCTGGACGAAGGCTGATTGATGACAATGGTAAGATTATCCAACCGGCTACAGAGAATGAAGGATGTGATCTCTATATTTCCACATCCAGTGCTGGTGGTGGACTGCAGATGATGGTGGCAGGTGTGATTCGAGAGATGACGGTTGCCAGTGCAAAGCGAGCGGCTCTTGGTGCCGGTGCCATCGTTATGGATATTATTGCTTCCAATGACAGGCGGAAACCGCACGAGCAGATTCAACGAATTCGCGACTTACGTCCGGATATGATGTTGCTGTCCGGGGGTACCGATGGCGGGACGACTACTCACGTTGTTAAAATAGCAGAACTAGTGGCGCCGGCAAAACCGCAGCCGAGATTTGGTGCACAATACCAGCTTCCTATTATTTATGCAGGAAACAGAGATGCCATTCCAAATATCGAAGGACTGTTTCAAAATGAAGAATTTGACCTGTCAATCGTTGATAATCTGCGACCGGTATTAGAAATGGAAAATCTTGGTCCCGCCCGGGATGCCATTCACGATCTCTTTCTCGAACACGTTATGGCACACGCACCCGGTTACAATAAATTGATGGATTGGACAGATGCTCCAATTATGCCCACACCAGGAGCTGTTGGGAATATTCTCCAGACTATCGCAGAACAGCAGGGTATTAACGTGGTGGGAGTTGACATAGGTGGAGCCACAACAGATATATTCAGTATCTTCGATGGTACATTTAATCGGACTGTGAGTGCAAATCTTGGTATGAGCTATTCCATCTCGAACGTCTGTGCTGAAACAACTATGCCAAATATCCTCAGGTGGGTACATCTGGAAATGGAAGAGCGGAGCGTTCGGAATCGTGTGAAAAACAAAATGATACGCCCAACAACTATCCCACAGTCATTGGAAGCATTAATTTTTGAACAGGCGGTAGCCCGTGAAGCACTTCGGTTGGCTTATGAACAGCATAAAGAATTTGCTACCACCTTGAAGGGTGTCCAGCGTCAGCGATCTGTGGGGGATACTTTCAGTCAAGAGATGGGTGGATTGACGATTGTTGATAATATGAAACTGAATCTTCTTGTAGCTTCAGGGGGAGTTCTTTCCCACGCACCAAGGATGCATCAGACTGCATTGCTTCTCATAGATGCCTTCCAGCCTGAAGGAGTGACAACATTGGCAAAGGATAGTATTTTTATGATGCCACATCTTGGTGTGCTGGCTCAGGTACATCCTCAGGCTGCTATGGAAGTTTTCAAAAAGGATTGCTTAATCTACCTTGGAACAGTTATTGCTCCAGCTGGTCGTACAAAAGCCGGTAAGTTGTGCTTTTCCTATAAAATTAGTGGTGAGACACTGAATAAATCTGGAGAAATCACATTTGGAGAGATGAAATTATTTCCTCTCGGTTTAGATGAAACAGCTGACATTATTATTGAACCAGCTAAATCTTTTGATGTGGGAAATGGTTCTGGGAAACGATTAAAGAAACAGGTACGTGGCGGTTTGGTAGGGTTGATTCTCGACGGTCGCGGTCGTCCACTGAATCTTTCGGAAGATCAGTCGCAATCTAAAATCTCTGTCGGCAGGTGGGTTGATGATATTGATCTGTATCCCACACAACAGGGTGTAGAAAGTGGCGTTCCTCCTTCAATTTCAATCGATACGGAAAAAACAGGAACAGCAAATGAAATTGGACCTAAAAAGGCTCATGCTTATACTCCCGGGTTAAAAGTTACTCATCGGACAACTATCCAGCGAAGACGGGTTCTTCCAATTCCCGGGAAAGTTGTTGTAAAAGTTGGAGAACTGGTTGAGGCTCAGCAAGTGGTGTCGGAAACGTTTATGCCCGGTGACGTCATTCCCATCAACCTTGCCAATTTACTCTCACTGCCACCGGGAGATGTTCCCGAATGTATGGTAGTTAGAGAAGGAGACAAAGTAGAAGTGGGAGATATCCTTGCAAGAACCAAAGGGATATTTGGATTTTTTAAGCATGAATTCAGAAGTAAAGATGCTGGCAAAGTTGAAACCATTTCGGAGGTGACGGGACAGGTGATACTTCGCGGTCCGGAGCAACCCGTTAATGTTCTGGCTTTTTATCCGGGGATAATTGTAGAAGTGATTGAAAATCAAGGTGTAATCATCGAATCTGAGGTAACGTATGTTCAGGGTATTTTCGGAATAGGGGGTGAGACTTTTGGTAAAATCAAGATGGCATGTGAATCTCCTGATGAGCAAATAACTGAGGACCATATCACACTGGATATGAAAGGGTGTGTAATCATTGGTGGTGCCAGAATGACTGCAAAAGCAATTAACAAAGCTGTGGAAGTGGAAGCTGCTGGCATTGTTTCGGGAGGTATTGATGATCAGGATCTAAAGACATTTTTGGGATACGACCTGGGAGTGGCTATTACTGGTTCCGAGCACCTTGGAATAACTTTGATTATTACTGAGGGTTTTGGTAATATTGCTATGGCTGAACGAACATTTAATCTTCTGAAATCCAGAGAAGGAGGTAAGGCTTCCATAAATGGCGCAACCCAGATTCGAGCTGGTGTCATAAGACCTGTTATCGTTATTCCCGTTGATGAAACCGTTCCCCCTGCGGTAGATGAAAAGGATCATATGTCCGGACAATTGGAAATTGGATATCCCGTTCGAATTATTCGAGATCCTTTCTTTGGAATTATCGGAAAAGTTCATAGTTTACCACCTGAGCCACAGGTACTTGAATCAGGTTCAAAAGCGCGTGTACTTGAAGTTTCTGTTGACTCAGGTTCGCCAATTACGATTCCGAGAGCTAACGTAGAACTCATTGAGGGAGAAGGAAAGAACGAATTGTGAGACGTTTTATTACATCTGTTTTTGTTTTTGGATTGATTGTTATTACCAGTGCTTTTGGAGAGATAATCTCTCTCGACCCTCCAGCTAATCTGATAGCTGAAGATCATCCCTGGGACCACGGAGATAAAATTGATTTATCCTGGGACTTATCTATTGATGATTCAAAACTTGTGGAATCTTATCGAATTTACTATTCCACTTCACTTAAAGCTCCTTTTATAGTCGTTGCCGATTTATCTCCCGGTGATAATTCGTTTATTGTTGAGAAGCTGAAACGAAACCAGGAATACTATTTCCAGGTGACCGCAGTGGGGTTAGATGGTCAGGAATCAACTCCTGCCAGAACAGAAATTGCAGTTAAACCCACAAGGCAGTGGTTCGATGGTAACCGATTTTCTATGGCAATTATCACACTGGTTTTCTGTGGGTCTGTTTTCTACTGGATTAATCACGCTCGAAAAGGTCGACCGCTGAAAATTCGAAAGATAGCAGGATTAGAAGCGGTGGATGAAGCGGTGGGTCGTGCCACAGAGATGGGGCGTTCGTGTCTCTTTATCGCCGGCATTCAGGATATGAATGAGATACAGACCATCGCTGGTATTACGGTTTTATCGAGAGTGGCTAAGACTGCTGCTGAGTTCGATGCAAAGGTGGAAGTTCCTACCAGCCGTTCGCTTGTGATGACGGCGGCAAGGGAGACCGTGCAAGCATCCTATCTTGCGGCGGGGAGACCAGAGGCTTATAATCAGGATAATATTTACTACGTCACGGATGAGCAATTTGGATATGTGGCTTATGTTCAGGGGATGATGGTCAGGGAAAAGCCAGCAGCTTGCTTTTATATGGGCGCATTTTTTGCAGAATCTCTGATTTTAGCTGAGACGGGGAATTCCATTGGTGCTATTCAGGTGGCTGGAACGGCTATGCCTGCTCAGCTCCCATTCTTTGTGGCTGCCTGCGATTACACATTGATTGGTGAGGAATTTTTTGCAGCATCGGCTTATCTTTCTGGAGAACCTGATCAGCTTGGCAGCCTTAAGGGGCAGGATGTAGGAAAAGTTATCGTTATGGCTGGCATCATTATTGGAGTTACGATGTTAACGGTAGGTATGATTGCAGGCATTGATACACCGTTTGGCAGCTGGTTAAATGATGCTGTACGATTTTTACGAAGTGTTATACTAACCTAGGAAAGTTATCTAAATGAAACGGACTGTTCCACTTATTATTACTGCACTTGGGGGATTTGTCCTTATTGTTGCCTATTTCATCCCTGCAACACAGAACTGGGGTGAAGTTGCAGCAATCTGGTTTGATATCCTTGCATCCATTGCTTTCGTACTCGGGGGTGGTAATCTCCTTAGAATTCATTTAAAGAAGGTTTCTAGCAAAGCTACTGGATGGGGATACTCGATCATCACTATTGTTGCTTTTATTGGAACACTAATTGTGGGATTGGGGAAGATTGGAGTTCATCCAAGTGCGTTATACCCGAATTTTCCTCTTTCGGGGGAATACAGAGAGCTGGGGAGTCCTTTCTGGTGGCTCTATGAGTATGCGTTCAAACCACTCACAGCGACAATGTTTGCTATGCTGGCATTCTACATAGCCTCAGCCGCTTTTCGTGCTTTCAGGGCAAAAAATATTGAAGCAATACTCCTTCTCGGTACAGCATTCATTATCCTGTTAGGCAGGACTTTTGCCGGTGTTTTTCTTACTTCCTGGATGCCCGATTTCTTGAGTGGTCTGCGAATTGAAAATCTAACCATTTACATTATGAGTGTATTTAATACCGCAGGAAATAGAGCAATCATGATCGGCATTGCCTTAGGAATAGCATCCACTTCTCTAAAAGTGTTACTTGGAGTTGACAGATCCTATCTGGGAACTGGAGAGGAGTGATGTATGTTTGAATTCTTTAAAAATCTTGATCGGCGTTGGATTTTCCTGCTCATGTTCATCTCTGTATCTATCCCGATCTATATTGTTGGGAAGACAGGGAAGACATTCCCCGAAGTACCCACGATTCTTTCAGAGGAAACATTTCGAGCTATTGAAGAACTCGATAAAGGGGATCCAGTCCTGCTATCGTTTGACTTTGATCCAGCGAGTGAAGGTGAACTTGGACCTATGGCAACAGCTTTTACCTATCACTGTGCCTCGAAAGGGTTAAAATTATATTTTATGGCTCTCTGGCCTGTGGGACCGCAAATGATTGACGATGTTATCGAAAAGGTCATCAAACCGGATTTCCCTCATTTGGAGTACGGTATTGATTATGTGAATATTGGATTCAAACCGGGAAATGAGGGCGTCATCAAAGTTATTGTCACTGACTTGCGTCAGCTTTATACGACTGATGACAAAGGAACAAACATTGATCATATTCCGATGATGGCAGACATCCACAGTGTACAGGATTTTGAACTTGTTATGAATATCAGCGCTGGTTATGCAGGTACAAAAGAGTGGGTCCAATATGCTGTCACCCCATATCCAGATAAGATTAAACTGGTAGCAGGTTGTACGGGTGTTCAAGCGCCCCTGCTTTATCCGTATATCCCCGATCAGTTACCCGGACTTCTTGGCGCTATCAAAGGAGCGGCTGAGTATGAAAAACTGGTTGTGGATAAATATGCGGGTGAAACACCGGATCCAAAGTATCTGGAGGGAAGACGGAGAATGGGTCCCCAGCTTGTGGCTCATCTGTTGATCATTCTTCTTATAATTTTGGCTAATGTCATTTACTTTGTCGAGAAAAGACGTGAGGTTCGCTGATGAAGCGTGAGACAGTTATCTGGGTTACTTTGCTGGTGATTGGTGGTTTATTCCTGATGGGTCGACTGTTTTTTACTAACCAGGGAATGGGGAAGGCATACGTTCAGGCTGTTGAGATAAACCCTGATGACCCGGTTCCTGAACACCGATGGATTCGATATGAAAATGCTGATCCTAAAGAATACAAACAAGCGATAACTGAGAATCCCAATCAAACTGAATTTCAGTTGAGTATTTCCCGAACAATCGGGATTTGGGTAGCGGCATTTTTCACTCTGTTTATTCTGTCATTTCTCTATCGGGATAATCCATTTTACAAAATAGCTGAATCAGTAGTTGTTGGTGTTTCTGCCGCTTACTGGATGGTGGTTGGGTTCTGGACAACCATTATACCCAATCTGCTTGGCAAACTCTTTCCTGTATGGATAAATAATTGGGCAATGCCGGGTCTGGAAGCAAACAGAGAATTGATGTATATCTTTCCTCTGATTCTTGGGATTATGCTTCTGATGCGTCTGTCACCAAAAGGTGCCTGGATCAGCCGATGGCCCCTGGCTTTTATTATTGGTACTACCGCTGGCATTCGACTCATCGGATTCTTACATGCAGATTTTTTAAGCCAGATTCGAAATACAATCATCACAGTATGGGCGACAGGTTTGACTGGTGCATTTGACTTCTGGGGTTCATTACGGTCGTTGGTTCTTGTCATCGGTGTGCTGACAGCCATTGTCTATTTCTTCTTTTCCATTGAGCATAAGGGTGTTGTGGGCAAAACTGCTAAATTAGGCATCTGGTTCCTGATGATTACTTTTGGCGCTGCCTTTGGTTATACCGTTATGGGACGTATTGCCCTTCTTGCTATCCGTATGGAGTTCCTCATGGATGATTGGCTGTGGCTGATTGATCCAGCGCTGAAACGGACGTTTGGAATGTAACATAACTAACCTCAGTCTTGATTGTAAGATTGATGTAATTCAAGCGGCGGTTTTCACCTGAGAATCGTCGCTTTTTTTGTTGGTTTCATTTGAACCATCCTTTTATTATATTATTAGTATTTCAAAAGCTTTTATTTAAACATTTATGAAACCTGATAAACTAAAATATAAAACTCACATAATAAGGGACGGTAAAACACTTTGCGGTTTAATAGACCGTCATTTTTACCGGTCAGAAAGTCCTTCCTGTGAACGTTGTAAATTGAAATTGGAAAACGAAAAAAGACAAAATGAAAAATGAAAAAACATTGTTGAACATTAAAAATTTGAAGACGCACTTTTTCAAGGACGAAGAGGTCTATCGTGCAGTAGATGGCGTTTCTTTTGTTATTTATCAGGGGGAGACCGTAGGACTCGTTGGCGAATCCGGTTGTGGGAAAAGTATGATGGCGCTATCAATTCTCGGTCTGGTGGAGCCCCCGGGAAAGATTGTTGACGGAATTATTACATTCAAGGGCAGGGATCTTTTGACATCCTCTTCCGATGAAATTGAAACCATTCGTGGCAGTGAAATTGCTATGATTTTTCAGGAACCGATGACTTCTCTAAACCCGGTGATGTCGTGCGGGAAACAGATTGAAGAAGCCATCCTGACACACACGTCAATGACTAAATCAGAAGCAAGAGAGAAAGCTGAGGAATTATTGAAGATTGTGAAGATACCTGATCCTAAACAGCGATATAAAAGTTATCCTCACGAGCTGAGTGGAGGAATGCGACAGCGAGTGATGATTGCGATGGCTCTTGCCAACCAGCCGAAACTTCTTATCGCTGATGAACCCAGCACTGCCTTGGATGTCACCATTCAGGAAGAGATTGTAGATCTCCTATCAGAACTTCAATCAACCTTGCGTATGTCAGTTTTATTTATCAGCCACGATATCAATTTAGTGGGAAAGATTTCCGATCGAATTATGGTTATGTACGCAGGACAAATTGTTGAAGAAGGTCCGACAGACACCATCCTTTCTCATCCCAGTCATCCATATACAAAAGCCCTGATGGGCTGCATTCCCAATTTGGAATTGACAGTTGAAAAATTACCCATTATTCCGGGTAGTGTTCCTCTAGCAAATCAGTTACCTGCCGGGTGCCGGTTTCATCCAAGGTGCTCAATTGTTACTGACGATTGCAGTGTCCACGAGCCTGAGTTTGTCCAGGGAGCTGAACATCAGAAAGTTAGATGCCCGTATCTTTCACCGACCCTCGAAATTGTTTAATACACTCTTTTTTGAGTTCAATTGGTAAAAGGGATCACCTATGGGTATTAAGATCATTACTCCAAAAATCCATTACTCCAAATATATCACCTGTAAGGTATTACATTTTCACTCCAAATTCCTTTGAAAATATTTTTCATCTGGTCTAAATTTACCTCGTTATATTTCTAAATATTTCATCAATAAACAACTCATCAATCGAATTAAAATAGTTAAGGAAATGAATAATGAACATTTTACGACAACTTGGTATTGAACAGGAAAATCCAGGGGCTTGTTCAGGTCCTGGAGGTTGGTCAACTACTGTTACAGCAGGGAAGTTGGATTCAGTTAATCCTGCTATTGAGGAGGTTATTGCCTCTGTCTATCAGGCATCCAAATCGGATTATGAAGATGTGATGGAAAAATCCATTGAAGCATTCAAGGAATGGCGAATGATTCCAGCACCCAAACGGGGAGAGATGGTTCGACTAATGGCTGAGGAATTACGAAAGAACAAAGATAATCTTGGCAGTCTTGTCTCTCTGGAGATGGGAAAAATTAAAACTGAAGGCGATGGTGAAGTTCAGGAAATGATTGATATTGCTGATTTTGCAGTAGGACTTTCGCGCCAGTTATATGGACTTACAATGCATTCGGAGCGGTATCTTCATCGGATGTACGAACAATGGCATCCTTTAGGACCGATAGGAGTTATTACAGCTTTCAATTTCCCCGTGGCTGTTTGGTCATGGAATGCTTTCATTGCAGCAGTCTGCGGTGATACGGTCATCTGGAAACCGTCATCCTCCACACCTCTCTGTGGCATTGCCATCCAGCATATTTGTAATCAAGTACTGGAAAAGAATGGCTATCCCCACATATTTAGTCTTGTAATTGGCAGCGGAAAAACGATCGGGGAAAGGTTAATCAAGGATAACAGGATTCCACTGGTATCTTTCACAGGTTCGACAGCCATAGGACGTCGGATTGGTGGGGTTGTGGGTGATCGACTGGGTAGCACCATTCTTGAACTTGGCGGAAATAATGCGATTATTGTGGATGAATCAGCGGATTTCAAACTTACTATACCAGCTATCGTTTTCGGGGCCGTTGGCACTGCCGGGCAGAGATGTACGTCCACCCGGAGAGTATTTATTCATAAATCTCAGTTTGATAAAGTGACGTCAATGCTCATTGATGCGTATCAGCAGGTCAACATTGGAAATCCGATGGATGAAGAGGTACTGATGGGACCTCTTGTGAATCAAGCAACTGTTGAGACATATTTAGTTGCACTTGATCGTCTGAAAGAGGAAGGCGGTGAGATCCTTTACGGTGGCAAGGTGTTGGATCGTTCGGGATATTTTGTAGAACCAACCATCGCCAAAGCTGAAAATCATTTCCCTCTTGTTCAGGAAGAAACCTTTGCTCCTATTCTCTACCTGATCGAGTATGAATCTATTGATGATGCCATCCGAATGCACAACGATGTTCCTCAGGGACTTTCCAGTTCGATGTTTACGACTGATCTCATCAACGCTGAGAAATTTCTTTCACATAAGGGTAGCGACTGCGGGATTGCAAACATCAATATTGGTACGTCCGGAGCCGAGATTGGTGGAGCTTTCGGCGGGGAAAAGGATACAGGAGGTGGGAGAGAAGCTGGTTCAGATGCTTGGAAGGCGTATATGCGACGACAGACAAATACGATTAACTGGAGTCACGAAATGCCACTGGCTCAGGGAATTAAATTCGGTGATTTCTCAGACTGATATTCCTGATTTTTAAAATGAATCTACTCCAGAAACCGCTAATCAGTCGGAAGCCTGACAGGTTAACGCTAATTTTCGCTAATGGCGAAACGCTATCTTCAATATTTCGACAAGCTCAACGCATCACATTTCGGCAGGTCTGTCCTGAGCGAAGCCGAAGGGCTCAATGCTGAATTATAGATAAACATGTCTGGGATAATTGGAATTCGTCGGGAAGATAAAAATATTTGGGAAAGACGGGTTCCACTGATTCCAGATGATATTTTAAATTTAAAGAAAAAATACAATATCCGAACCATCATCCAACCATCAAATATCAGGATATTTTCTGACGAGGAATATCAATATTCCGATGCTAAAGTATCGGAAGATTTAAGTAGTGCCAGTACAATTTTTGCTGTAAAAGAAATTCCAGTGGAGTTTCTTCTGGAAAATAAAACATACGTGTTTTTTTCCCACACGATTAAAGGTCAATCTCACAATATGATGATGTTGAATAAACTGATGGATTTAAAATGTAATTTAATTGATTTTGAACGGATTGTGGATGAGCAAGATATGCGTATGATATTTTTTGGACGTTATGCTGGTCTAGCAGGAATGCTAAGAACCCTTCGTGCTTATGGAAAAAAGATCAAAGCTCAGGGACAGTCTACTCCTTTTGAGAAAATTAAACGACTATCAGAATATGTTTCTGTCGAAGATGCGAAGGAACATGTAAGAGAAATTGGAAATGAAATAAATGAAAGGGGACTCCCCGTTGAAATCTGCCCATTAATTGTTGGATTCACAGGGTATGGGAATGTCTCGAAAGGTGCTCAGGAAATTTTTGACCTGCTGCCTTATTATGAAATTCACCCTGCTGAACTTGCGGACAAATATGACCAAATTCAATCTGACTGTTTTAATTTGTATAAGGTTGAATTCAAAGAGAAACATATGGTGAATCCCAAAGACGGTCAGTTTGAGTTACAAGATTATTATGATCACCCGGGAAAATATGTACCAAACTTCCATACATATCTTCCCTATCTTACTATTTTAATGAATTGCATTTTCTGGTCGGAAGATTATCCCAGACTTGTCACTAAAAATTATTTAAAGAATCGGCAAGATACTACTCTTTCGGTGATTGGGGATATAAGTTGTGATATAAATGGAGCTGTTGAAATCACGTACAAAACCACAAATCCAGATGACGACACATTCACGTATTTTCCTCTCCAGGATCAATTCAAAGATGGCATATATAGCGAAGGAATTACTGTTATGGCTGTTGATAATCTGCCTGCTGATTTTTCCAGGGAAGCCTCTATTGAATTTTCTTCAGTTCTGAAAGAATTTGTGAACGAGATTGTTATGGTAGATTTCAATGTTGATTTCGAAAATTTAGGATTATCATATCCAATTAAAAAAGCGTTAATACTCCACCGTGGAGTTCTGACTGTTGAATATCGTTACATGGAACAATTTTTAAAACAGGAGACATTATGAAAAACATATTAATTCTTGGTGCAGGATTGGTTAGCAGGCCAGGTGTTCGCTATTTATTAAAACAACCGAACATTTCTGTTACTGTTGCCTCCCGAACTGTGAGCAAAGCAGAAAAACTAGTTGAAGGTTACAAAAATGGCACAGCATTTCCTCTCAATGTGAAAGATGAGGAAAAATTAGTTCAATTCATCAAACAGAGTGATATCACGGTCAGTTTACTTCCGTGGATATATCATGTGAAGGTTGCAAAACTCTGTCTTGAATTGGGAAAAGACATAGCAACCACTTCCTATGTTAATGATGAGATGCAAGCTCTTGACAATGAAGTAAAGGGGAAAAAGCTGTTGTTTTTAAATGAGATGGGTGTTGATCCCGGTATTGATCATATGTCAGCGATGAAAATTATTGACGAGGTTCATAGGGAAGGGGGGAAGGTTCTGCATTTTTATTCTTACTGTGGGGGGTTACCAGCTCCAGAGGATAACGATAACCCATTTGGATATAAATTCTCCTGGAGTCCGAAGGGAGTAGTACTGGCGTCCCGAAATTCCGCTCAATTCCTAGAAAATGGAGATACTGTCAACATTGATGGGAAAGAGCTTTTTTCAAATTATCGAGTTGAGGAAATCGAGGGACTGGGTGAGTTTGAAGTATATCCAAACAGGGACTCTGTTCCTTATAAAGAATTGTACGGATTAAAAGATACATTGACTGTTATGCGAGGAACATATCGTTATCCGGGTTGGTGTGATACTTTGAAAGCTATTGTAGATATAGGATTGGTGGACGATACATTGCAGGAAAATCTCACAGGAAAATCTTATATCGAAATGATGGCAGAGATTACTAATGTTACAGAGCTAAATGATGTAATTTCTGCTACTGCAGAGAAACTCGGAATCGGTACTAATTCTGATATCATTCGAAGATTGGATTGGCTGGGTCTTTTCAGTGATGATAGACTGCCTGATTTGAATAATTACCTTGATATTTTATGCCACCGAATGCAGGAGAAACTATTTTACCGGGAAGGTGAAAAGGATATGATAATTCTTCGCCACAAATTCGCGGTTGAAAACAGTGATAAAAGCAGAGATATAATCACATCTACCTTGATTGACTACGGTATTCCTTATGGAGACACTTCCATGGCAAGAACTGTTAGTCTTCCATTGGCTATAGGAGTTAAATTAATGGCTGAAGGAAAAATTCCGCTGATGGGTGTACATATTCCTAATGTGAAGAAAATTTACCAGCCTGTATTAGCTGAATTGGAAAATCTAAATATAAAGATGATAGAAAAACGAGTCAGAATAAAGTAGGAAAATAGAATGGGTAAAATTGTCGCCAATGAAGTAATAAATATTCTGTCGGAGCATATACTGACAGATGGTTATTTACAGATTGTTGATCTGGAAAAAAGTCATGGGTCGTGGTTAGTGGACGGTAGGGATGGTCGTGAATATCTTGATCTTTTTGCAATGTTTGCTACTCTTCCTCTTGGTTTTAACCATCCAAAAGTGCTGGAGGCAAAGGAAAGAATCGCTACAGCTTCTATCAATAAACCCACTAACTCAGACTTTTATTCCGTTCAAATGGCAGAATTTATTGATACCTTTTTTGAGATTGCCGTTCCTGATCATTTTAAATATGCATTTTTTATTGAGGGTGGAGCACTGGCTGTTGAGAATGCATTAAAGGCATCATTTGACTGGAAAGTGAAAAAGAATTTCAAAAAAGGTTTGAAAGGGGAGATTGGATCTCAGGTCATTCATTTTGAACAATGTTTTCATGGTCGAACGGGGTATACCCTTTCTCTTACTGACTCAGCTGACCTTCGGAAAACAGCTTATTTCCCAAAATTCAACTGGCCTCGAATCGTTAATCCTACAATTACTTTTCCATTGGAAAATGACAACCTTGAGAAAATATTGAAAACTGAAACACAAGCACTGACTCAAATCAAAGACGCAATTCATAAATATGGAGATGATATTTCCACACTGATTATAGAACCCGTCCAGGGTGAGGGAGGGGACAATCACTTTCGACAGGAGTTTTTCCAGAAGCTTCGTGATGTTTGCGACGAAAGTGAGATTATGCTAATTTTCGATGAGGTTCAAAGTGGGCTGGGAATCACCGGGAAATGGTGGGCTTGGGAACATTTTGATTTAAAACCGGATATGATGTGTTTTGGGAAAAAATCTCAGGTTTGTGGATTTGTTTCCAGTGATCGTATTGATGAAATCGAGGATAATGTCTTTAAAGAATCCAATCGTCTCAATTCTACCTGGGGCGGCAGTTTAGCGGATATGGTTCGATTCACCATTTATCTGGAAATAATAAAGAATGAGAATCTCATCGAAAAAGCTGGTGAAACAGGGAAATATTTATTAAACGAGCTGTACGAAATACAAAGTGACTATCCGGATACAGTCAACAATGTCAGGGGGCTTGGATTGATGTGTGCTTTTAACTTACCTTCAGAAGAATTGAGAGATAAGCTAAAATCTAAGATCTTAAAAAATGGAACAATATTGTCGGGAAGTGGCACTTGTTCCATTCGGTTCCGTCCTCCTTTGAATATCAGTTCTGAAGATATCGATTTTGGGATTGAAACTATTCGCAAGTCACTTGATGCTCTTTATAATTAGGAGTTAATTCATTTCTACTCTTTATATTGTTGCCACACCTATCGGTAATCTTAAAGATATTACCCTAAGGGCTCTGGATGTACTGAAAAACGTTGATGTAATTCTTGCTGAGGATACGCGTCGAACAGGGAAATTGTTGAAACATTACAATATCTCTGTAAAAATGTATAGTTATTACGAACAGAATGAAATAAGACGGATCCCTAAAGTGATTCAAATATTGAAATCTGGTTCTGATGTTGCTCTTGTTACTAATGCAGGTTTACCAGGAATTAGTGACCCAGGATATCGGTTGATACGTGAATCACTTAAAGAAAAGATTGAAATGTTTGTGATTCCTGGAGCCTCTGCGTTAACGACAGCTGCAGTGTTGTCGGGATTGCCAATAGATAGATTTGCATTTGAAGGGTTTTTACCGCGAAAGAAAGGAAGAAAGGCACGTCTTTCTCAATTAGCAAATGAAGATCGTTCCATAATTATTTTTGAATCACCGGAACGGCTTTTGAAAACGCTCAAAGATTGCGCAAACTATGTCGGGAATCGACCTGTAGCAATATGTCGAGAGTTAACCAAGATGTATGAAGATGTTTTTCGCGGTACTTTAGAAGAAGCAGTAACAAATTTTCAAAAACACAAGGCAAGAGGGGAAATTGTTATTGTCATTGGGAAGGATAACCCGAATGTGTTTTTTTAAATTCAATGAATGTACTCCAGAAACCGCCAATCAGTTAAAAGCCTGACAGGTTTACGCTAATTCTCGCTAATGCAAAAAGGTTATCTTCAACATTTCGACCCTTCAACAAGCTCAGGACAGCGCCAGCTCAATGCGTCGCAATATATGAGGTTGATAATCTCATACGTTTGTAAAAATACCTTTTCAGAGTGGACTCTTCAATAGACAAGTAATAATTTAGGCGGACTGATAAAATGAGAGGAATATTCATCACATTTGAAGGAATAGATGGTTGCGGGAAGACGACCCAGGCAGTTGTTCTTAAGAAGCGATTTGAGGTTAATGGACACGAGGTTATATTTGCTCGGGAACCGGGTGGAACAAAAATATCTGAAATGATCCGGAAGATTCTTTTATCTGCGGAAAATGTTGAAATGGATCCTGTAACAGAATCTATTTTACTGGCTGCCAGTCGTTCTCAATTGACGAAAGAAATCATAATCCCTGCACTTGATGAAGGAAAAGTTGTTATATGTGACCGATATTTTGATTCAACGATTGCCTATCAGGGATACGGTCGGGGGCTGGATATAACGTGGCTTCGAGAACTCAATCGTGTGGCTACGTATGAATTAGTTCCTCAGATGACTTTCCTGATTGATCTTTCTATTGAGAAGTGCAGGGAAAGAATGTATGGGAAAAAATTTGATAGGTTGGAACAGGAAGATGATATTTTCCTGAGAAAGATTCGTGAGGGATACCTTTCCCTTGCAAAAGAAGAAATCGGAAGATATATTGTTGTTGATGGAGATAAATCTATCGCTGAGATAGAAGATATCATTTGGGATAAAACACAAAAGAGATTAAGGAGTTTTATTCATGACTAAGATTTCATTTAAGAAAGGTATTTTCGTTACCTTTGCCACATTGTGCTTGCTCACATTTATTTTGGCAGGTTCTGACCAATATTTGGAAGCGAGCCGTAACTGGAAATATCTTTATGAGGTATATAAAAAAGTTCTGACCCATTACTCAGACCGTATTGACCCGGCTGAATTAGCAAAAGCCGGTATTGATGGGATGCTGTCGGAATTGGATCCCTATACCATCAGTCTTGAGCGAGAAGATCGTGAAGGTATTGATATGCTTACGAAAGGGAAGTATGGAGGAGTGGGTATTCAACTGGGTATGAGAGATGATACATTGACCGTAATTGCCCCAATGGAAGATACTCCAGCCAAGCGAGCAGGGATTCTCACAGGTGATAGAATTGTGAAAATTGATGGTGAATCAACTGAAAATATGAAATTAGATGAAGCTGCTAAAATGATTAGAGGAACGAAGGGAACACTTGTTGTTTTAACGATTCTTCGTTCAGGTGAGGATGACCTGATTGATTTTGAACTTACACGTGAATCAATCAAAATACAGGATATTCCATATGCTGGTATGATTGATGATGAAATTGGTTATATTCGAATTACACGATTCTCGAAAAATTTATCCGGCGAATTTAAAAAATCACTGTTGAGGTTAAAGGACCAGGGTCTATCCAAGTTAATTCTCGATGTTAGAGGAAATCCGGGGGGATTGTTGGAGTCTGCCATAAAAATCTTAGATATGGTGACAGAGAAGGGAGCACAGTTATTGGATACTCATGGACAATCTGAGGAATCAAACAGGAGTTATACGTCCCAGAATGATCCAATTATTTCCACCTCTGTGCAAATTGCTGTTTTAATTGACGGAGGAAGTGCATCAGCAAGTGAAATTCTTGCAGGAGCAATTCAGGATATTGACAGGGGAGTGATTGTCGGTACTCAGTCATTTGGAAAGGGGTTAGTACAATCTGTCTTTCCACTGGATCGAGAGCATTCGTTAAAAATTACTACAGCCAAATATTACATTCCTTCGGGTAGATTAATTCAGAAACCCGGATATATTAGAGATGAACTTCTTATAGTTAAGGGTGAAGAGGACTCACTGTTTTTTACCACCAGTGGAAGAGAGGTTTATGCAAAGGGAGGTATTACTCCTGATATTGAGGTTAATTTTGAAAAAGTCCCCGCACTCACGAGAGAATGCTGGCGAAAAGGACTATTTTTTAAATTTTCTTCCACTCACGTGAAAAATTATTCCATGACTTTACCTGTGACTATAGATGATAAAATTGTGTCTGCATTCAAGAGTTATGTATCAACGAAGGACATTGAAATAAAAGTTAAAGGGGAAAAATATTTTCTTACCCTTGAGTCGGAATTGGACTCTCTTGATAAAAAGAATTTAACCGTACAACATGCTCTAAACCTGTTATCCGAACATTTTGCTACTAAGAAGCAAAACATATTTGATAAGGAGGTTGACTTTTTAACCATTGGGTTAGAGCGTGAATTCTCCTCCGTACTTGGAGGTCAGGCTGCTCGAATTTCTTCGTCGTTTGATGATGACAAACAAGTACTGAAAGCTATTGAAGTATTAAATAATCAGTTAACGTATCGTAATACTCTCAGTCATGAAGAATTGTGACACTCGCTAATTCACACAATATATTGACTTTACGAGGAGGAAATTCTAAATTTGCCACCGATTTCCACCTCTATAAATCAGTGGGTATTAAAAAAAGGGCGATTAGCTCAGTTGGTTAGAGTGCTTGCTTGACATGCAAGAGGTCGCTGGTTCAAGTCCAGTATCGCCCACATTATTAAAATGAGGTATTCATTGAATAAAAATAAAAAGTTATTTCCATTTGCGAGCTATTTTTTTTGTAGCCTTCCAATTTGTACACCCATTTGTTAAATTTTAGTTTGTACTACCACAACTTAAAATGATGAATGAAATTACCGTAACATTTCCTGATAATTCTAAACAGAAATATCCTTCGGAAGTTACCCCGTTAGAAATTGCTAAAAGTATTGGACCAAGATTAGCAAAAGATGTGGTTGTTGCTCGTGTGAATGGCGAGTTAACAGATATTACAAACCCCATCCAATCCGATGCTGAACTT
The DNA here is from genome assembly GCA_964626495.1 of uncultured bacterium. Lineage (GTDB taxonomy): Bacteria > Fidelibacterota > Marinisomatia > Marinisomatales > CAZVFT01 > JACNLN01. Next base: position 8,756 of record CAZVFT010000002.1, on the reverse strand, counting down.
ATTCTTTATACCGGCGATAGTGAAAAAGGACAGGAAGTGCTGCTCCACAGTACCGCACATCTTATGGCTCAAGCAGTTAAGGAACTATTCCCCAAAGCCAAAGTGGCTATAGGTCCTGCTATTGAGAAGCGATTTTACTATGATTTTGATGTGGATACACCATTCACCGATGATGATCTTAAAAAGATTGAAGATAAAATGAGGGAGCTTTCGAAAGCGGATTTGTCTATCCAACAACGAGTTTTAACGAAGATGGAAGCCATTGATATTTTCTCGAAGTTAAAGGAAATTTATAAGATTGAAATTATTGAGGAGATAGAAACGGATGAGCTTATTACAGCGTACAAACAGGGGGATTTTATTGATCTCTGCCGCGGTCCTCACATTTCCAGCACTTCGAGAATAAAATATTTTAAGCTTCTTAATTCTTCAGCGGCGTATTGGCGGGGAGATGAACGGAATAAAATGTTGCAACGCATTTATGGAACAGCATTCAGTTCAAAGAAAGCGTTGAATGAATATCTTACATTTTTAGAAGAAGCGAAGAAGCGTGATCACCGAAAGTTGGGGAAAGAGTTAGAAATCTTTATGTTTGATGATGAGGTGGGTCCTGGACTGCCCCTCTGGTTGCCAAAAGGTGGAGTCATCATCGAGGAATTGGAAAAACTTGCCAAAGAAACCGAAGATAAGGCAGGTTATCTACGTGTCAGAACTCCCCATCTTTCCAAAGGAATTCTATACGAAAAATCAGGACATTTAAAACATTACAAAGAGAGTATGTATCCTGCTATGGATGTGGATGGTATTGATTATTATGTCAAACCAATGAACTGTCCTCATCACCATAAGATTTTTGCTTCATCACCAAGGAGCTATCGTGATCTTCCTCTCAGACTTGCTGAATACGGCAGCTGCTATCGTTACGAGAAATCTGGACAGTTATTTGGGTTGATGCGAGTTCGCAGTATGCAGATGAATGATGCACATATTTATTGCACCCCGGAGCAATTTAAAGAGGAATTTCTTGCTGTATGCAAAATGTATCTTTACTACTTTGATATTTTTGGAATAGAAAAGTACCAGATGAGATACAGTCTGCACGATCCTACCGGTTTGGGAGGTAAGTACATCAATGAGCCAGATCTGTGGATAAAGACTGAACAGGATGTTCGTGAAGCACTTGACGAATGGGGAATCCATTATGTAGAAGAGCCGGATGAGGCAGCCTTTTATGGTCCAAAAATTGATGTCCAAGTATGGAGCGCCATTGGAAAAGAATTTACACTGGCGACGAATCAGGTTGATTTTGCCATTCCAGGGAGGTTTGGTCTAACTTACATTGATGAAAAGGGAAATGAAGCCGCTCCTCTTTGTATCCATCGGGCACCCCTGAGTACTCACGAACGATTCATCGGATTTTTAATTGAACATTATGGGGGAGATTTTCCGCTGTGGTTGGCTCCTATTCAGGTAATTATTCTTCCAATCTCAGAAAAATCTCTTGAATATGCCCGACAAGTGTATCAAAGAATGTTAGATGCAGGATTTCGGGTTACCCTGGATGATCGATCGGATAAAATTAGTGCGAAGATTCGGAAAGCAGAGTTGAAGAAGATCAATGTCATGCTCATCGTGGGAGAGAAGGAAGTTCAAGAAGAAAAAGTTTCTGTTAGACGGAGATTTGTAGGAGACCTTGGACAAAGCTCTCTGGCAGAAGTCATTGAGGATCTATCCGGACAAATTGAAGAAAAAAGCTAAACATTCTATCCTCATTAATTCATAAGTCCACGAATGACACAAATAAACACGAATATTATTGAAGTTAAAAATAAAAGAACAAAAATATTATTTGAGAATATTAAGCTTTGTTTTTTTTCTAACTTCATTTATGACTTTACTTGGTGTAATTTATGTGATTCGTGGAGAATAATTCATACTATGAATTTGTTTATATTTGTATTCTTCTTCAATTTAAATTAAGAAAAGGAGGTTTGAAACATCGTAAAAGTAGAGAAAATAAGAGTTAACAGGAGAATTAGAGCAAAAGAAGTTAGGTTAATCAATGAAAGTGGAGAACAGGTTGGTATTATTAGTTTTGAGGAGGCACTTGTGGAGGCTGAAAATGCAGGATTGGATCTTGTGGAAGTGGCACGGAATGCCACACCCCCTGTATGTCGAATAATGGACTATGGGAAACTCAAATACGATAGAAAGAAAAAGCAGCAAGAAAGTAAGAAAAAACAGCATGTCGTGAAGATAAAAGAGGTTAGATTTCGACCTCAGATAAGTGATAATGATTTTGATGTTAAGATTAAACAGGCGAAGAAATTTTTAAATAATGGGTGTAAGGTAAAAATTACCCTGATGTTCAGGGGAAGAGAACTTACCCGTTTGGATTTGGGAACTGAGTTAGCCAAAAGAATTGAGGAAGAATTGGTAGAAATGGCTGTGGTTGAAAAAAGGACTGGTTTAGAGGGAAGACGGTTCTCAGTTTTGATGACTCCAAAATAATGGGAGATTAAACATTATGCCAAAAATGAAAACGAGACGTGGATCAATGAAAAGGTTTTCTCTCACAAAGCGAGGGAAGGTAAAAAAGAATAGAGCAAATAAAGGTCATCTTTTGATGAAAAAAAGAAAGACCAGGAAAAGAAAGCTCAGGCAGACAAATCTGGTAAGTTCTGCAGATAAAAAACGAGTAAAGAAAATGATAGGAGCGTAGGAGGGTTGACACAATGACACGGGTAACAAGCGCAATTCCGAGGAAAAAGCGGCATAAGAAGATCTTAAAGCAGGCAAAAGGGTATTACGGAGCTCGTCATCGATCGTACAAAATTGCTAAAGATGCTGTTGAAAAAGCTCAACTGTACAGTTATCGTGATCGCCGTAAACGTAAAAGTAATTTCCGTACACTATGGATTGCGAGGATTAATGCTGCAGTCAGACAATACGGTTTAAACTATTCACAGTTTATCTCCATGTTGAAACAGAACAATATTGAGATTGATCGGAAAATTCTTTCTGAGTTAGCTGTGAATAATCCCGAAGTGTTTTCTACTATAGTGAAAAAGGTTAACTTAAATAATTCATTAGCAAATGCTAAGAATGAGTAAACTGCAACAATAATGGAAGAAAATAGAAAATATCTATCGGAAATAGTAAAAAATATCAGACAGATAAATCCGTATAAGATAATTTTGTTTGGTTCTTATGCGAGGGGAGTTTTCTCAGAAGACAGTGATCTGGAACTGATCGTGGTATTAGATTCTACGGAAATAACAAAAAATTATGATGAAAAAATGAGGAACAAACTGCTGGTCCGAAGAAAAATTTACGAGCTGAGTAGGAAAGTTCCTATCGATCTGGTGGTTTATACAAAAGGGGAATACGACATTATTTCGGAAAGTGAAAATTCATTTTACAACGAAATAAAAGAAACGGGGAAAGTGCTGTATGAAAAGACAGACTGAACATTGGCTGAACACAGCCGAAGACGATCTGATTCTTATAGAAGAAATTATACATAATGAGCATTTGACCCATATGGTAGCCTTTCATTTCCATCAAGCGATAGAGAAAAGCATCAAAGCTATATTGGAAGAAAAAGAGGATAATGTACCGAGAATCCATAGTATTATAACCTTAAGAGGAAAAATAGAAAATTATATCGAACTAACTGTTGATCAGAAAATATTTGATCAGATAAACGAGCTTTATATTGATTCCCGATATCCGACTGACCTTGGGTTGCTTCCGGACGGCAAACCATCAAAAGAAATTGCCGAAAAGTTTTTCAGTATGGCAACTGAAATCTATAAAAATATCGGAGATTATTTGTCGGAATAGTTTATTTGTATAGTGAAAAATATGGGCATGACTTACAATCAACCTATTCTCGATATCCCCGACCTTTCATAATGCCTTATCAGGATAAAATAAATAAGATTCGACAGGATTTCCAGGCAAGAATCGAATCTCTGAAACTGACTGATTCGTCTCTTGAAGAGTTTCGAGTGGAATTTCTTGGCAGAAGGGGAAAAATCACCCATCTTCTTTCGACAATAAAAGAGGTTTCTTCCGAAGATCGTCCTCTGTTCGGTCAGCTTATTAATCAGCTCAAACAGGAAGTAAATGATAAATACATCGAACTGAAGTCGCAGATTTCAACATTAACTGAGAAAGAGGTACCCACCATATCAGATCCGTATCTCCCAGGTGATTATTTTCCTGTGGGAAGCATTCATCCGGTGGAACAAACTACACAGGAGATTAAAAGAATTTTTGCCGGTATTGGTTTTTCCATTGCCTATGGACCTGAAATTGACGATGACTATCACAATTTTGAAGCGTTGAATATTCCCAGGCATCACCCTGCAAGAGATATGCAGGACACATATTACATCAGCGATGATATCGTCTTGCGAACTCATACATCCAATACACAAGTTTATCTTATGGAACAGCAAAAACCACCTCTCAGATATATCGTTCCCGGCAGAGTATACCGGAATGAAGCTATCAGTCGAAAAAGTTATAATTTGTTCCATCAGATTGAGGGACTTTACGTTGATAGGAATGTATCATTTGCCGAGTTAAAGGGAGTCCTTGAATACTTTGTTACACAATTCTTCGGGAAAGAGAAAAAGGCAAGATTTCGGCCGAGCTTTTTCCCGTTCACCGAACCCAGTGCAGAAGTGGATATGTCCTGTCTATTCTGTGGAGGAAAGGGATGTCCTACTTGTGGAAATAGTGGATGGTTAGAAATATTGGGATGTGGTATGGTAGATCCTGCAGTTTTTGAAATGGTTGGCTATGATCCAGAAGTATGGATGGGATATGCATTTGGAATGGGTGTTGATCGATTAACTATGCTCAAATACAAAATTGAGGATATCAGAATTCTGTACAATGGTGATATCCGCTTCTTAAGGCAGTTCTGATGATCGTCAATATTGACTGGTTGAAAGATTATGTTGAATTCGATCTCACCCCAGAAGGTCTGGCTGATATATTGACAAATATTGGATTGGAATCAGAGGTGAGGGAAGATGGTAAGACAATTGAAATTGACCTTACTCCGAACAGACCCGATTGTATGTCGCACATCGGGGTGGCGAGAGAAATTTCTGTTATTACTGGGTTACCTCTAAAGATTCCGATATCAGATTTAACCGAAGTTGGCGATCCCGTTGGGAATTATGTCTCTGTGGAAATTTTAGATCCGGTAAAATGTCCTCGGTACGCATGTAGGATCGTAAAGAATATCAAGTTTAAGCCGTCACCCAAATGGATGGTAGAACGTTTGGAGAGTATAGGAATTCGAAGTATCAATAACATTGTTGATATTTCCAATTATGTCATGATGGAATGGGGGCATCCATTACACACGTTTGACCTTGAGGAAATTAAAGGTCAGAGAATTATTGTTCGAGCAGCCGAAGATGGTGAATCATTTACCACTCTTGATGAAATTGAGAGGAAGTTAAATAAGAGACACCTATTGATTTGCGATAGTGAAAGGGGAGTAGCACTGGCAGGAATAATGGGAGGGAAAAATTCCGAAATTATGGAATCCACAAAGGATGTGCTGATTGAGGGGGCTTATTTTGATCCTATCACCATCCGACGTGGTTCAAAGGCTGTGGGATTATCAACAGAATCGTCAAAACGATTTGAGAGAGGTACTGATCCCGAAGGTGCTCTCCATGGCATCAACCGGATTTCGGAACTCCTCTCAAAATATGCCGATGGAGATATATGTTCAGGAATTGCAGATGTGTATCCCAAGCCGCTGAAACAGGAGACAATTGATTTTCGTCCTTCAAGGGCAGCATCCATCACTGGATTAAATTTCTCCCCGGATTTTCTTGATAAAACATTCAATAATTTGGGTATAACGATTAGTCATAAGAAAAGCGATCTTTATTGTTGTGTTCCTCCCACATATCGCCCCGATCTTGTACGTGAAATTGACTTGATCGAAGAACTTGCCAGAGTCTATGGATATGATCAAATTCAGCCGGAAATAAGTTACCAGGGACTTTTAAGTCAAGCTCAACAAGATCCAAAATATTATATTGATTGGTTAAAACAAATTTTTGCTGGTATAGGATTTCAGGAAATATTTTCAAACAGTCTCATCAGGGAAAACAGAGCTTCTCAATTTGCTGATGGACTTCCTGTGAGGGTACAAAATCCGCAAAGTATGGAAATGTCCACAATGCGGACATCCCTGTTTCCCGGACTCCTCTCCGCAGTTTCTTTCAATATAAATCGCGGTGCGAAAAGTCTTCAGTTATTTGAATTTGGAAATACTTTTATTACTGATCTGTCTCAACCACACGGTATTGATGAAAGGGAAGAGTTTGCAGGCATCATTTGTGGGGAACAATATCCGAAACAGTGGCGACACAAAGAAAGCGAAGCAGACTTTTTCGTTCTTAAAGGATATATGGAATTACTAATGAGACATTTGAAATTTGAGGAACACGAATTTTTATCAAATTCTAATTCCCTATTTGAGTTGGGACAGAGTTTAGTTACTTCTGATGACAAGGTGGTGGTTGAATTTGGTATGCTTCAGCAATCGATTGTTCAATCTTATGATATTGATGAATTAGTTTTTGCCTTTTCTCTTAATGTTCCCTTGATAAAAAAGATCATTAAAACGAAAAAATCATATCAACCCGTTTCAATGTATCCCGGTATTACAAGAGATTTGTCATTTGTCGTGAATTCATCTGTTCTCGTGAAGGATTTTATGACCATTTTTAAGGGAGTTTCAGGTGATTTACTGGATTCTGTATCTTTATTTGATATATTTGAAGGGGGTGCGATTGGAAAAGGTAAAAAAAGTTTTACATTCAACTTCTTTTTTCAACGGAAAGAAAGAACTCTTAAGGATGAAGAAGTAGACGAAATCATAAACAAAATAATTTTAGAGACTTCTAATAAATTAAATGCTAAATTAAGATAGAATGGAAACAATATTACCTAATTTTCAAAAGCTCGAAGAACGAATAAAAGAACTCACAGAAACTGTTCGTTCCCTCAGGATTCAAGCTTCATCTGGTGAAGATGAGTTCCCCGGACTATCCGAACAGAGTAAACAATTAATTGAGGAGAAGATCCGCAACCTTTTGGATCTGCTTGGAGACTTTTAATCTAATATAAACAAGGGTGATTTATTATGGAAGATCAAGAAAATCTCGTGAGAGTATCAATTTTTGGACAGGAATATACTGTTAAGGCAAAAGCTGATTCGTCCTATATCGCAGGTGTTGCTGAGTATGTAGACAAGAAAATGAGAGAGGTCGAAGATAGTTTACCATCGGTTCAATCGGGAATGAGAATAGCAATTCTGACTGCTATGAGTATTACTGATGAACTTTTTCATTCGAATAAGGATAAAGACGGTATCATCGATCATATTGAAGACAAAGCAACGACACTGATCAAATTGATAGATGAAGAAATTTCCTCTGAGTGATCATTTTTCATCAACGAATTAATTTCACCCTGACATATCGTTTTTGGTAGTCGGGGTTTTTCATGTCGAATTAGTGAGGAAAAGATATTGAAAGATATTCAAACAAATATTCTTTCTGGTAAAGAAGTAACCCATCACACTTATGGTGGTTTAGAAGAGAGGATTCTCTCACTAAAGTCAAAGAACATTACACCGGGACTTGCTGCTGTACTGGTGGGTGAAGATCCTGCATCAAAAATATATGTTCGGTCGAAAACAAAACAGTTCGATAAATTAGGATTGTATTCTGAAACTATCTGGTTACCTGAAGATATTGATGAAAGGGATTTAATCGATGAGATCCATCGTCTTAATGATGATCCTCAGTTTCATGGGATTTTGGTCCAACTACCTTTACCCGAGCGGTTGAATTCAGAAAAAATACTATACGAGGTGGATCAGCAAAAAGATGTTGACGGTTTCCATCCTGAAAATCTTGGACTGTTAGCTTCGGGAAAACCGAGATTTATACCCTGTACTCCAAAGGGAATTTTGAAGATATTACGGTTTTACGAGATCCCTACAGAAGGGAAGCATGTGGTAATTGTGGGGAGAAGTAATATTGTTGGGAGACCGTTATCTCTTTTATTAGGATTGAAGAATGAAACGGGGAATGCCACAGTTACAGTTTGCCATTCAAGGACGACAGATATTCCATTTTTCACCCGACAAGCGGATATTATTATTGCGGCGGTGGGTGTTCCAAAAATGATTACCCGAAAAATGATCAATGAAGGAACAACGATCATCGATGTGGGGATCAATCGAGTTGAAGACGATAGTGAAAAGGGGTACCACCTTGAAGGTGATGTGGACTATGACGCTGTTCTTGGTGTTGCGGGTGCGATTACACCCGTACCCGGGGGGGTGGGACCAATGACCATCGCCATGCTGGTAGAGAATACCATGGAAGCAGCAGAGAATTTGGTGAGTGGTGAGTTGTAAACTGGTGAGCTGTAACTGGTGGAATGGTATATGGTGAGTAGGAACTGGTGGTGAAGAAACATCACCAATAACCAATAACCAGTTACCAATAACCAATAAATGCGCCCGTAGTTTCCGCCGGTAGGCGGACGGGCATTTCACTACAGGCTTTAAAAATATGCGCCCGTAGTTCAATGGATAGAATAAAGGATTCCGGTTCCTTAGATATGGGTTCGACTCCCTTCGGGCGTACTTGGTAGCTGGCGCATTCGTTTGCGTGTTAGAGCATCCTGATGTGTCGGGA
>CAZVFT010000001.1:36369-68877 GCA_964626495.1 uncultured bacterium | reverse complement strand
AGCTACAATATGTTGCTAATTTGAAAATATGACTTTTTGAGGAAGCCCTAAATATATTAATGGTTTCCGGTGAACTTGCGAGATGTGAAGGAATTATATAATAGTGAAATACGTCTCACATGAAAATGGAGTCATTCAAATACTTAAAAATTTTTTCTTACATTTAATCCCGATGATTAACTACAGGTTACAAGTAAAATTTAAATTTTTACAAAGGTAATAACACCGGGAGTTCCCCTGAAAATAGCATTTAGAACCGTGTAAGTATTGTTATTACATAAGATAGGGATATTTACATGTGGCGCAGTGTTTTTTCGGTTAAAAAAAAGGGGGAACTCTGTTAAGCGATTTACTGTTGAGACTGCACCCCAATTCACCTGTCCGCCTACCGGCGTGATTGGGGTAATGAGGAAGCAAACACAAAATATCCTTAACCGTTTCACCTGTCCGCCGACTGGCGTGAACGGTTTATTAACATGTCTGACTACGATGGTGATCATCCTGTGAGGAAACCGCTCCTGCCCGACTGGCATGGTCAGGTGGGGAAGCGGTTCACCTGCCCGATCTGGCATCAGGTCAGGCGGGGGGGTTGTCTTAACTGCCATTAAGCCATTTACCGTTGAGACAGCAACGCGAAAATACAAGATAGCATATAAAACCTTGTAACTGACATTATTACATAAAACATGGATATTAGCAAATGATGGAGTACTTCTTGGGAAAAAACGGGGGAACTTCAGTAATAACACCGACCGGTGTACAAAAAACTATCCTCAAGTGAAACGACTGCCCTTTGTTGCTCTACAGCCAGAAGAAGAGCTCTCAGCTGGGGTTTTTCCTATAGCTGTAGGAGCACTCAAAAGTTGCTCGATCTCTTTGGATGAACATTCTGGACAGACAATCTGCTTGTCACTGTCCCAGCTGAATATCAGTTCTTCAAATTTGTAACCACATTTTTGGCACCTGTAATCATACATCGGCATGAGCTTTATTCTCTCCTTCCGTTAATTGTACAGCATATTATTATTCTTTGCTTTTTCAAGTTCTTTTATACTAATTAAAACTTTTTGCTTCCTTAAATTGAGCTTAAATGTGCTTTCACAGTACTCATTAAATGTTTTCTTATATAAGTGTTCAAAGCTTAAAATTAATACATTCATCGAGACGTTCAAAGAGTCTTTACTTACATTTTATACTATGTGGAAGGTGTTCAACCGTTGGAAAAATATGATTACAAATCTATGACCATTATTATTTTTTACAGAAAAACTATCCAAATAATCGCTTGATACTTATGATGGTCAAAGATTAAATTGAGAGAGAAAAATAATAAGGAGATAAAAATGAATAGTGTACTAAGGTCCGTTTTTGTAGTATTTATCCCCTTTGCAATTTTTAGTCAGAACGATTTTTATTCTGCCGATAATTCTTACGGGGGAGGAGTTGGTTTTAGCCAGATGTATCTATTCATGAACGTAGGAAAATTAGAAGGATTTGAACTGCTCAGCGACTCAGCAGGATTAGGTCTAAATACAAGCGACTTCTCAGACCTATTTATAATGAATGGAGGAGAAGGATTCTCCCAGATCACCGGCAAATGGAGAATTGGGGGATACGCAGGGCTAGGATCTTCTTCCATCGGAGGCAAAACAAAAGTAATGCTTTTCATCGACTCTGATACCAGCGGTTCCTACAGTACAGGAGATTCCAGTTACGTTTATCAAGGTAACTACGCTCCAGATATTCGGGCGAAGGTTTCTATGTGGATCGGGGGTGCCACCGTGGAATATGCTTTGCCCATCTTCAAAGGATTAGAAATATCAGCAGGAACATTAGTGGGGCTAGGGCGAACTTCCTTTAACATTGTGTACGCCAGTACTAAAACATCGAAATGGGATAACCAATTTTCAAATATTTATGGAGAAGATGGGTATTACGAAGTGACAGATTTAAATGGCGACACCCTTGTTGACATATCTGATGTTAACATATTACAAGAAGACTATATTTTAAAAGTTACCCCCACTGCCGGATCGATGACTTCCCTTTCAGGCACCTTTTTAACCCTTCAGCCCTATGCTGCAGTGAAACTTCAATTTCTGGACAGGGTAGGTATTCGCATCAGTGTAGGCTTTAATCTTGGAAAAGTTGCCCAGGGTGGATGGGTGTTGAACGATGGAAGCAGAATTGCTGATTCTCCAGCAACAAGTTTTAATGCTCTTGCTATTAGAGCAATGATTTACTTTGGACTTTAGCTGCCCCCCAACTCTTCAACAAGCTGAATCTTAACAGGTATAAAACAAGTCTGGCGGAAACAATTCCACCCTCATTGAGATAAATATAATGATGACCATTAAAAAGAAAAAATTTTTATTCATTCTATTAATTGCAGGCATTGCTCTTCTAACTGTATCTGCAATTACACCTGCCATTTATTCAAAATCAAAGAATATCTATGAAAAGATTCAGGTCTTAAACCAGATCATTACTATTGTTAACGAAAATTATGTTGAACCCGTGAATTGGAATGAGGTGATGGATGGAGCCTTTTATGGCTTGCTGGAAAAGCTTGATCCTCACTCTGCTTACATTTCCAAAGAGCGAATTGAGGATATTAGTGAACGTTTTCACGGAAAATTTGAGGGTATCGGTATCGAATTTGACCTGTTGGGTGGCTACATTACAGTAATTTCTCCCATTGCCGGATCTCCCTCTGAGCTGGCAGGTCTTCAGCCCGGAGATCAAATTATTGAAATCGAGGGAGAAAGCGCATACAAAATCACAAAAGACCAGGTTTTTAAAAAACTTCGGGGGCAAAAAGGAACAACCGTCAATATCACCGTCCGCCGTGTCGGTATTGAGGAGCCACTTCACTATCAGATAACCCGGGATGAAATTCCGATTTATAGTGTCGCCGGAGCATTTATGCTTGATGAAAAAACGGGTTATATCCGGCTGAGCCGCTTTGCCTCCACATCTTCAAAAGAGGTAGAAGAAGCTCTTCAAAAACTTATGAACAATGGTATGACCCGACTGATCTTCGATCTTCGAACTAACAGTGGTGGTTATCTGGAACAGGCAGCGGAGATCTCCGATAAATTTATCACCACACGCGATACACTTGTCTATACTGCCGGTAGAATACAAGATTCTCATCAGATATATTTAAGCAATCCAGATAGGGGGTATGGTGATTTTGCGTTAATTGTATTAATCAATAGGTGGTCAGCCAGTGCCAGCGAAATTGTCGCAGGAGCAATTCAGGATCTTGATCGCGGGCTCATCATAGGTGAAACCAGTTTTGGCAAGGGGCTGGTGCAGCGCCAGTGGATGTTGAAAGATAATTCAGCCCTCCGAGTTACCATAGGTCGTTATTATACGCCAAGTGGTAGATTGATTCAGCGACCATATGGTGATGGTGCTCATAAATATTACACGGAATTGATTGACGAAAACCGGGAAACAAGACTCGATTCCGTTACTAAAGATCGCCCTAAATACAAAACAAGAGGAGGAAGAACCGTATATGGTGGCGGGGGAATCACACCAGATGTTTATCTGGCACGGAAAAAGGTTAATGTTTCCACAAACCGGATTGTTGGACATCCAGAGAGATTAACCTTCAACTGGGGTACAGAATTTGCATCATATCATAAAGACGAGTGGTCTTCTTTGTCTGAGTTTAAAGGGAAATTTGAAATTTCAGATGATCTATTTTTCGAGTTTATATCATATGTTAAGGGAAAAAACTTAAAAATTAATGAAGAAGAAATTCAGAAAGATCAGGATTATGTAAAAGCAATTCTCAAAGCTCAAATTGCAGGAGCTCTGTGGGGGAAAGAGGCATACTATGAAATTCTCATTTTGAGCGATAACCAGATAAAAGAAGGCTTTTATCACTTTGATGAAGCACGTAAATTTATCGCAAATAATCAGTATGAGTAGATAAAGTTTCATTTGACTTTGGTTAAGATAATTATTATCAAGATATACGTTAATTAATGAGGAGATAAAACTATGGTTCAGTATTTCATTGATGGCGGAACGTTTATGTGGCCGATTCTTGGTCTGTTGATCTTCGGGCTTGCTTTTGCTCTGGAACGACTTTACACACTGTTTCGAGCCTCCGTAAACACAAAGAAGTTTTTACATAAGGTTCGGACTGCTCTTCATGAGGGTGGATACAAGTCAGCTGTAGAAGTTTGTAAAAAAACCCGTGGACCCGTAGCAGAAATATTCCACGCTGGACTGTCGAGAATGCACCGAGGAATTAGTGCTGTGGAAAAAGGTATTGAAAATGCTGGTTCCATCGAAATGGCCTTTCTGGAGAAAAATATGGTCTGGCTGAGTACCGTTATATCTGTAGCGCCAATGCTTGGATTTACGGGAACGGTCGCTGGTATGATCCGAGCTTTCGACGATATTAAAGCTGCTAACGATATTTCTCCAGCCGTTGTAGCAGGAGGTATTTCCGTTGCACTTCTCACAACACTATTCGGACTTGTCGTTGCTATCATCGTCCAGATGCTCCAAAACTTCCTTATTTCCCGCGTGGATAAGCTCATTATCGATATGGAAGAAAATTCTGTACTGCTGATTGATGAGCTTGTTGAGCTGGAATCAAAAGGAAAGCTGGAAAAAGGTAAAAAGTAGAATCGGGGGATTGTCCCATTGAAGGCAAAAAGACGAATCCGTCCAGGAGATATACCCACAGCATCAATGGCTGATATTGCCTTTTTGCTCTTGATTTTCTTTCTTGTCACAACCACCATTGATATGGACAAGGGGTTGGCGCTGGTTCTACCTCCTATGGGCGAACAAAAGGAAGTTCCCAAGAAAAATCTTTCGACTATCCTGATTAGCGATAGAGGAAAAATCCTTCTGGATAAAGAGCCTGTGGAGATAAAAGACATCAAAAGAATCGTAAAAGAAAAAATAGCAAATAACGACAAATTAATCATCTCAGTGAAAACACATAAACGAGCTAAATATCAGATATACGTTGATGTTTTAGATCAATTGAAACAAGCCAATGCAACCAGAATTTCAATTGCAGAACCCGGTATATGAAGTTTCAGGCAAAAACAAAAGCATCAGATAAAATTCCTACAGCTTCTATGCCGGATATTATCTTTATGCTCTTGATCTTTTTCATGGTAACGACGGTGCTCAGAACATATGAGGGGTTGAATGTCCTGTTGCCACAAGCAAGAAAGATCGAGCGTCTGGAAACCAAACGGCACGTCGCTCACATATTTTTAACCAAGGATGGTCTTATTTCCATTGATGATAAAATTATCCCCACTGACAATATAAAACACATTATGTATGAAAAGCGTGTGGCAGATCCTCAGCTTATTACTTCTCTGAAGGCAGATAAAAATTGCGTGATGGAACTTATCAATGAACTTCACTCTGAATTGAGAGAGGCTGACGCACTTAAGGTGAATTACTCAGCAAAAACAGCGCCCTAACCGTGATTATTCGCAAAAATCCCAATATTTCTTTAAAGCTCCACTACCCAATTAATCTACGATACGCCCTGTTGCTCAGTGTTATCATCCTTATTGTGTTATTGCTGATTTTTCCAAGGTTCGTGCCAAAACAATTTATCGAAAAAGAGATTTCCATTGAAATTGAACAATTTGATATTCCCCAAACACAGCAGTTTGAACTTCCCCCACCTCCGTCAAGACCCGCCATCCCTGTAGAATCTGAAAGTGAAGATCTCGCTGATGATGTTACCATCGAGGAGACAGAATTCGACGAATTCCTTGAGTGGGAAGCCCCGCCACCTCCTCCTTCTGAAGGGGGTCCAAGAGTTAAGTTTATCCCATACGATGACCCCCCTGTACCCATCGGTGGATATGCAGCCATTCAGCGAAATATTATTTACCCTGAAATTGCACAAGAAGCGGGAATTGAAGGAACGGTAGTGGTTCAAGCCTTTGTGAATAAACATGGGAAAGTAACAGAAACACTTATCCTAAAAGGCATCCCAAACACCGGCTTGGATGAGGCAGCTATGGACGCCATCAGAAAAACTAAGTTTATTCCTGCAAAACAGAGAGATCGCGCCGTTGGCGTCTGGATATCCATCCCGGTTAATTTCCGGTTAAAGTAAATCCTCGTACAAAAACAGACGTTATTCCTCTCACAAATTATCTAACTTTATTAATTCATCAGCCACTAAGAACGCGAAGCTTCTCGAAGGAAAAAATAGGAATTCAATATAAATATTTCATCACAGAAATATTGGATTTCAATTTGCTTTATCTTTCTGTTATACAAACATTTAGTGGTTCTTTGCGAATCTTGCGGTGAATAATTTAGGCTAAATTAGATAACAAATTCTTGTTTCTTCCGCAATAAACTAAACTATGAATCATTACTCCAGGTAATTCGCCACTCCCTCCAAAGGAGACCCTCTGGGTCACAGGGACTCCGTGGAGGAAGTCACCAAGACATGAAGAATTATTGATAATCTTGTACTGAGTAAATGTATTGAGCGAAGCCGAAATGAAGTCGAAGTGATGGAACTTGCCGTTATAGATAAGTTAGAAATATTGATAAAAAATCATCCCTTCTTTTTCTAAGTAAAACTGTATTAATAAATATTTTGTGGGCTTGCTGTTGACTTCACCGTGGTTGGGTCAGCCGGGGCTAAGGTTCTTTATACCTTTCACCTCCATAGGAGGAAGGGGTTGATGAACGAATAAGGCACTAAAACTATGCTTGATAAGTGTAAATGTTGCAATTTTTTAAATGCGAATTGCATTAAAACGTTTTAATTTTATCCCGCATATTTAAACACATTTCAGGAGTTACATTATGACCACCATAAAAACCAAACTTTATCCTGAAGCTGCATCCCGCCGAAGTAGAGAAAGTGACGCTTACCGCCTTGCCAGAAGAGCAATATGGGAGGAGTGGATTAGTGGATTAACCGGCGCAATTCTGGCAATATTCATTTGTGTACACTTACTCTTCGAAAGTTCCATACTTTTTGGGAGAGAAGCTTATGATATTGTTGCAGGGCTTTTAGAGAAAACCCTACCGCTTGCACAACCTCTGGTAATTATCATTATGACCCTCTTTTTCGTTCACTTTGTCTGGGCAAGCCGCAAGATCCCGGGAAAGCTTCGGGAGAGAAAACGAATGATGGAACTGGGGCTGAGCATTAAAAAATCAAAAAGGCGCTGGACCCAACCAAAGTCCGATGTGCGGTTGCGAAATCATTTTGAGACGTCGCTGTGGATTTGGCAGGTTCGCACCGGAATGATCGTTCTTGCTGCTGGAGCCTTTCATCTGGTGCTTGTTGCCTGGAATATTTTTTCGGATATGGGAATTCCAGGGCAGGAGCATGGACTTTCAGCAGAAATTGCAACGAGCCGTGTAGAAAGCGGGCTTTGGATTCTCTATACGATTCTTATGATAGCAGTTGTTTTCCACATGTCCATTG
The DNA here is from genome assembly GCA_964626495.1 of uncultured bacterium. Lineage (GTDB taxonomy): Bacteria > Fidelibacterota > Marinisomatia > Marinisomatales > CAZVFT01 > JACNLN01. The sequence goes on along the minus strand of CAZVFT010000001.1, from coordinate 61,415 downwards.
GCGTGTATCGGCTATTAGTAAAGTGGCTCGCCAACACATGGTTTGGTCGTAAACCTGCTAAGGTGGTCTTTTATCTCTTGTTATGGTTTTTTATTATTTTAGGAGCTGCAACAGTCGTAGGACTCGCAGGACCCTGGGAAGGAGTGCTCTTATGAAAGTAATTACAACAGATGTATTGGTCATAGGTGCGGGTTTGGCAGGAGAACGGGTAGCCATCGCCACCGCCAAAGACGGTTTGGATGTGATAATGTTGTCATTGGTACCTCCTCGACGGAGCCATTCTGCAGCAGCTCAGGGTGGGATGCAGGCATCTCTGGGAAATTCCATCATGGGGAAGGGCGACAATCCCACCATTCACTGGCTGGATACTGTTCGTGGGTCCGACTGGGGCTGCGATCAGGAAGTGGCTCGTATTTTTGTGGATAATGCCCCCATTGCCATGCGCGAAATGGCACACTATGGCGTTCCATGGAACAGAGTAGTTGGCGGTCCCCAAGATGTTTTTATTAAAAGCAAAAAGACACGCATTGAAGAGGATTATGAGAAAGAGGGACTCATCACAGCCAGGGCATTTGGTGGAACGGCTAAGTGGCGCACATGCTATACAGCCGACGGTACAGGCCATACCGTTCTGTATACGATGGATAATATGGCAGTCCAGCTCGGAATTGATGTCCACGACCGTATGGAGGCGTTGCGATTGATTCACGATGGTGGGCGGTGCCTTGGAGCTGTCACCCGCTCCCTGAGAGATGGTGAAATTGTAGTGTATCTTTCTAAGTCCACCGTGCTTGCCACTGGCGGTTACGGACGATTATACGGAATTTCCACTAATGCTGTCATTAATGAAGGAACGGGGAGCTGGCTGGCTCTTCAAACGGGCATCGTTCCACTGGCAAACATGGAAGCTGTCCAGTTTCATCCCACGGGCATTGTACCTACTGATATTCTGGTAACAGAAGGGTGTCGTGGTGATGGCGGCACCCTGCTGGATGTAGATGAATATCGTTTTATGCCCGACTATGAACCGGAAAAACAGGAATTGGCTTCCCGTGATGTGGTCTCACGCAGGATGATGGAACATATCAAAAAGGGGAAAGGGGTAAAATCACCCTATGGAGATCATCTCTGGTTGGATCTGCGCCACCTGGGTGAAGAACACTTGAAGACCAAATTGAGAGAGGTATATGATATCTGTATGTACTTTATCGGCGTTAATCCCATCAAGGAGCTGGTTCCCGTTCGACCGACTCAGCACTATTCTATGGGAGGCATTCGGGTAAACAAGGATGGTCATGCGTACAACATGGAGGGGCTATTCGCTGCTGGCGAGGTGGCAAATTGGGATATGCACGGATTTAATCGGCTTGGTGGTAACTCTCTTGCAGAAACAGTGGTAGCTGGAATGATTGTCGGAAAATATGTCACTGAATACACAAAGAATACATCTTTAAAAACTGATGTTGCACTGGCAGGAGCCTTTGTACAGAAGGAACTTGATAAAATAGCTCAGCTCCTGAATGGTTCGGGGAATGAAAATGTTTATCAACTCGAGAATGAAATAGCAGACGTCCTACACCACAATGTGGGTATCTTCCGGAATGGGGAGGAATTGGACGAGGGGGTAGCTAAATTGAAAGAGGTTGTGAAGCGGACAAAAAATGTCAAAGTACGTACATCCTCATCGGCTATGAACCCTGAGCTGTCATCGGCACTTCGGATAGAAGGAAAAGCGAAGCAAGCGCTGATAATTGCTATGGGCGCCCTTAATCGAACGGAATCTCGCGGAGCTCATTATCGTGAGGACTATCCCGCAAGAGATGATGCCAACTGGCTCAATCGTACCCTGTCTCGCTGGCCAGAAGGGGCAGAAGAACCGGTGTTTGACTACGAAATGGTTGGTGTTCTTGATTTGCCGCCCGGCGATCGGGGTTACGGGGGTGGAGAACAGATTCCTATGAAGATAGACACTGAGGAATACAATAATAGCGTGGATCGGGATCAGGCAGTAAAGGGGCGACTTAAACCTGTGGAATCAACAGGAACAAGACTTCCAAAAGAAGCTTGGAAGGAGGTAGAGTAATGGGACGGACATTAAATTTTAACATTTTTCGATACAATCCAACAATAGAAAACGACACACCTCATATTGATACATTTTATATAGAGGAGACCCCAAGGCTGAATTTGTTTACGGCGCTTAGTAAAATCCGGGAGGAACAGGCACCTGATCTGATGTTCGATTTTGTTTGTCGGGCTGGAATTTGTGGTTCCTGTGGGATGGTCATTAACGGAAGACCCACACTGGCATGCCGAACTCTAACGTCGGATCTACCTGACACCATTGAACTGTTCCCCCTTCCGTTTTTCAAGTTGTTGGGTGACCTGTCGGTGGATACCGGTATCTGGTTCAGAGAAATGGCTGAACGGGTGGAGTCCTGGATTCATACAGAAACAAAGTTTGATCCCATAGCCGAAGAGGAGCGAATGGACAATGTTCTCGCAAATGAAATTTATGAATCCGAACGATGCATTGAGTGTGGTTGTTGTATCGCCGGTTGTGCCACCGCACAGGTTTTTCCAGAGTTCTTGGGGGCTGCTGGACTGAATCGCATTGGCCGATTTTTAATCGACCCCCGCGACCATAGAGGAAATGAAGAGTGGTTTGAACTGATATCCACCGATGAAGGGATATTCGGATGTTTTGGTATGATGGCTTGTGATGATGTTTGTCCAAAAGACCTTCCGCTTCTTGAGGTGTTTGCCCACATTCGCCAAAAGATGACAGGAATGACTTTGAAAACATTTGGTGGTTTTAAATCATAAAAATAGTGCCACTAAACTTTAAGAGCAAAGTTTGTTTCCCTCAAACATTGAAAACGAACTCATTAATTCTAACCTGAATTACTTTTTATAACTGAATTATTCGTCACCCACTCCTCCTCCACAGGTCACGCAGGACTCCACTGGAGAAACCCTATGGGTCGAGGTAGATCTTGCGGATCAAAGGAGGCCCTTTAAGCTGATGGGGGAGCCCGCTAAGCAGCACAAAGCATTGATAACAAAGGAAAGAAAATATGGACAAACCTTTGATTGGTATTAATCCCCACTATTTTGAGAGAAATCAATTCTACTGGCACGCTACAAAGGAACTCTACTCCAACGCTGTCTGGAATGCAGGTGGAACGCCAGTTACTTTGCACTATCCCACGAACGGTTGCCCCATGAGGGAAATTGTGGATAGAATTGATGGACTGGTAATGGTTGGCGGACCCGATCTTTCCAATAAGCACTATAACGGCAAGCATCCTGAACTACTTACAGGTGAAATTATGCACCCAAAGCGGGAGTTATTTGATCGCACTCTTTTCCTCGAAATCAAACAACAGGGGAAACCAATCTTGGCAATTTGTGCCGGCTTTCAGCACATAAATGTGATCTATGGCGGATCTCTATACGAAGATATCCCGAGTCAGCTGGAAAGCGATATTGAACATGACGTGGTCAACGGCAAATTTTCAATCCATACGGTAAATCTTGAATCTGGAAGTCTTGTGCATCAGGTAATGAAAGTCCGTCACCCCTCTGTATCCAGTACCCACCATCAGGGCATTCGAAAGCTTGGACGTGGCTTGAAAGCTGTCGGCTGGAGCAGCGACGGTTTGGTAGAAGTAATTGAAGATGAAAGAACCCCAGAAGCCTTCATCGCTATTCAGTGGCATCCTGAACTTATGCCCGAAAGTGATGAGCAGATACGTCTTTTTAGGTGGCTTGTTAAAATGGCGGGTACAATAAAAAAATGAAAATTCTACCAGGAAGTTTCGTTCCCAGAGTCCGATTACGTTGTGGCTTCCTGTTTCTTTTTCCTGCTTACTAACTCTTTCAGGTTTTTTGATATTGTATCTTGAACGGGGCGTTCGTGTCTAATTTTTTCCTGTAGCTTCAGCAATCCTTCTATAAGAGCTTCCGGTCTGGGGGGACAGCCCGGAATATAGACATCCACCGGCACCACGAGATCAACACCTTTCAGCACATGGTATCCGTACTGGCAGTATGGTCCCCCGCTGGTGGCACAGCTTCCCATAGCAATAACGTATTTGGGCTCTGCCATCTGTTCGTAAAGGCGTTTGATTCTGAGAGCCATCTTCATAGTAACCGTTCCAGACACAATCATCACATCCGCCTGACGAGGTGAAGAGCGTGGCATCATCCCGATCCGCTCCAAATCGTGACGTGAGGCGGCTGTTGCCATCATCTCAATGGCACAACATGCCAGCCCAAATTGAAAGTACCACGGAGATGTAGAACGTGCCCAGTTAAATAGTTTGTTTAATGGAGCAACAATAATATTGCCCAATCCATCTTTACTCGAAATATCCGATGACATCACTGTTAATCCTTTATTTTTTCAGTGGAAATATACACAGGCTTTTTGCCCATAAAATCGTGGTACTTCAAAATGGCATATCCTTCATTTTTTCGGGTAGGACAGATATTGCAACAGGGAGTTCCGTTTTCTCGATGGCGTAACACATCCAGAAGTTTCTCATCTGTTTCCTTTGCGCCGGGGACAAGCTCCTCGTCAGTTTCAACGTACCACCTCATAGTGATTAAATATCTATTCATTTTATTTTCGCACATAAAAGTTACTCCTGCCTAAAAATTTTGGGCTTTTATGAAAGGTCGAATTTACAAACGATAAATTATTGTCAAAACTTCTTTGAGTTCCTGTTTTGATTGCCCCTATAGAAAATAGTTAAGCTCATTTGATGGCTGCTCCAGACAGATTTACAAAAGGGAATCTCTATAATTCCCCGTTCCATACAGGGCTTTTACCCACTTAGCATCCTCCTGGCTTAATGACTGACCCAGGGTTGCTGCCGCACTGACCTGTGAGAGATTCCGTTGTCCAAGCAAAACGCATCCTGTCGGGGTATTTGTTAAAAGAGCATCTACAATACCGTGCATTACAGGATGAGTGTGATCTGAAAATCGTTCTTCCAGCAATTTGCGAATTTTTTGCATTCTTTTAATGATTTCAGGTTTTCTGAAATCTGCAATATTGGATCGAAAATCACCTGATGGAAATACAACCGGTTTTTGGTATTTCCCTGTGAGCAATCCGTGTTTGAGGGGCGAGAAAAAACATACTCCAGCATTATGATTATCGATCCATTCTCTTAGTCCACTCTGTTCGTACTTATCATCCATAACATTCCGGTATGGCTGAACCACATCCGGGTTTGCGCGGTCGATATAGGTCATAATATTGTGCAGATTCCAATCGGAGATTCCAATGAACTGAATGTATCCCTCGTCGCGAAACCTGTGCATCATTTCGAGAGCTTCATCAAAGAATTCTCCCTGTTTCCCAAAATGGCAGTGATGCATATAATACAAATCAATAACTTCCGTTTTCAGGTTTTTAAGAGACGTTTTCAGTTGATTCCTCATGTGCTCGGGGTGATAGTAATGAGGATAGGAGCCCATATCCCACCCCACCTTGGTAGCCAGGAAAATTTCATCTCTGGGAACAGCACCCCAGACAGATCCGATGATTTTTTCTGACCTTCCACTACCGTAGACATCCGCTGTATCCCAGTGATTTATGCCGGATTTCCACGCCTGGATAAGCACATTTCTGGAATCTTCATCCTTCTGATTCGCCCATCCTACAGAAGCCCCCTTAACAATATTAGCCCCGCCATGTGACCAAGTACCCAGACTGATGGCGGACACTTTTCGGTTTGTACGCCCTAACACAATTTGTTGCATATAAGCTCCTTTTGTTTTGCCCAAAATTTAGAAAAATTTTACGTTATTAATATGGTCGTTTAATAGGTAAAGATATATGATACTGATCCATCAGAGGAGGGTTTAGAAATGACAAAAAGATTGGTGTAAGCAGGTTATAGTGACAAAAAATGGTTTTTTAAGTTTGAGTCCAGTCCAGAAAGTCAATTTCAAAGCGAAAAAACCGTCCCTTCGGGAAAGTCGTGAGTTACCAGTAAGTTACAAGGATTCGGAACCATTTTAATGGTTTTTGTAATCGATAGAAAAAACAACTTGAACACCTTTTCGGAGTGGACTCAAGTTTTAAAGAAAAAATTTTGAGACGAATAAAAAAGGGATTGAATGTTTTATTTGTCCTGTATAAGTTTATACAGGAAGTATAAAATATGAAAAATATAGAAGCAGTTAAAATTTTACAAAATTCGGGGAAGAAAATTTTCAATCTTTCTGAAATAAAAACTGTTTTAGATATTGAGAAAGATAACACAGCATATAAAAAAATAGAATCTTTAATAAAAGCGGAGATATTAAAAAGAACAATAAAAGGTGTTTATTATTTGACTTTTAATCCCCCATCAGATTTTGAGTTAGCCAATTCTATATATCAGCCCTCTTATGTTTCTTTGGCTTCAGCTTTAACTTTCTATGGTATCCTTGTTCAGGTACCATATGAGATTACTTCAGTCAGTCCTAAACTGACAAAAAAAATAAAGTTTGATAAAAAATCCTTTACCTATTCACATATTTCACTAGATTATTTTTGGGGATATCAAAAAGTGGAAGGATTTTTAATTGCTTTACCTGAAAAGGCACTGATAGATTCGCTCTATTTTATGAGTTTGGGATGGATTTCAGTAAATTATGATGAGCTTTTTCTGGACGAGATTAATTACAAAAAGTTTTTAGAAATGAGCAAAAAAATAAAACACCCTGTTTTTCACAGATTTTTAAAGAAAATTAAGTTATGATAACGAACAATCAAATACAGGAACTATCAAAAAAAATAGGAATAGACCAAGAAACAATTTTAAGAGAATATCTTCAAATTCTATTTTTAAAGAATATTTATACTGAGAAAGAGTCGGGAAAGATTTTTTTTAAAGGAGGGACAGCGATTCATCTGCTTTTAGGCGCCTCAAGATTTTCAATGGACTTAGATTTTACTTCTTTGATATTTTCAAATTCTCTTGATGGATTAATGAACAGAATTATTAAAAGAATGAATTTAGAAGTCAAAGAAATAATATTAAAATCATCAAAGAAAAAAATCAATCATTCCTATTCAAAAATTCTTTCGTATTATCCAAAAGCAAGGAAATATCCTTTAAATATTTCAATAGATTTTTCATTAAGAGAGAAGCCGGTTAAAAAGATTAAAAAAACGATTTTGAGAACAGATTATCCAATAGGTGGTTTGCCCATTGTTACACATTTAGATTGGCAGGAAATTTTAGCAGAAAAAATCAGAGCAATTCTGGTTCGTGGAAAGGGAAGAGATTTATATGACCTTCACTATTTGATTTTAAAAAATATTCCGGTTGATTGGGAAATTGTTGAAGAAAAATTGAAAATATACCCCAGATTAAAAAAGGAATTTAATATTGGTACTCTTTTCAGCAGAATTGAAAAATTCGAAAATAGAAAGTTAAAGGGGGATTTATCTCAATTTTTACCAGAGTCGGAAAGGGACACTCTTTTACCGATATTGAAAGATGAGTTAATTAAAGAACTGGAAAAGTGGAAGAAATAAAGATAAAGAATTGGACCAGATAAAGGTGGATATTGAAAGATTGTGGAGTGAGTTTTAGGACTGGTTAAAAACCTGTTAAAATAATTCTAATTATTACAGCATCTTTTTATTGCTCATCTTTGGATCCAGCGCATCCCTCAATCCATCGCCCAGCAGATTAAACCCCAGAACAGTGAGAGCTATAGCCAGTCCGGGATAGAGGCTCATTCCTGGTGCCACCCGGAGAAAATCCTTCCCATAATTTATCATCGCTCCCCAGGAGGGTGTTGGAGGCTGGGCGCCAAGCCCGAGAAATGATAGGCTCGCTTCTGCCATGATAGCTCCAGCAATTCCCATCGTGTAAGCCACTATAATTGGAGCAATGGCGTTTGGGAGAATGTGGTAGAGGATAATTGATCTGTCAGGCAATCTTAACACTTTTACTGCCTGGATATATTCCTGCTCCTTCACACTCAAAACCTGTCCTCGCACTACCCTTGCCATAGAGGGCCAGCTGACAAATCCAATGGCGAAAAATACTACTGTCAGGCTTGGTTCAAAAGCTGCGGTAATTCCAATCAGAAAAAGAAGTGCAGGAAAGCCAAACATAATGTCAGTAAACCGCATCACGATGGTATCCACCCAGCCACCATAATATCCGGAAAGGGCACCCAGTAATACCCCAAAAATTAGTGATATCGTGCTGGCGATGAATCCCACTTCCAGGGAAATCCTCGCACCATAGATGATTCTGGATAGCACATCCCTCCCAAAATTATCAGTACCAAGCCAGAAACGAGGGGTTTTATACCAGTCGGATTTAGTCTCTCCAGCAAGTTCATATATGCTTTCTGTATACTTTCTCCCCATTAAATCCACATAATTAATACTGTCGCCAACAACCTCAAAGGATTGAACGGCAACAACAGGGCTCACCATAAGCTCGCCTTTTTTAAAAATCAGAATATTTCCTTCAAACCCCGTTGGTTTCTTCTGATATTCCAGTACCTGCAGGTAAGGATTCATGGGAGCAAGCCCAGGAGCAAACAAACCAACAAAAACAAGAAGGCTCGCTAATATCAGACCAAACATAGCACCCCTGTCTTTTTTCAGTCGGCGCCACGATTCTCGCCAGATTCCTTTATGTCTGTTATCCACCTTTTCTTTCCAGTCTCACTTTTGGATTTACTACACCGTAGAGCAAGTCAACAATGAGGTTTGCCAGAATGAACATCATGGCGGCGAACAATACCGTCCCTTGTATAACAGGAAAATCCCGTTTTAAAATCGCATCAAGAGCAAATCTTCCGATACCGGGCCAGCCGAAGATGGATTCTGTTAGTACAGCGCCAGATAGGTAGCTTCCGAAATCCACACCGATAATGGTAATAACGGGTATAAGTGTGTTGGGAAAAGCGTGTTTCAGAACGATCTTCCATTTTGGCACCCCCTTTGCCCGCGCTGTTCGGACGTAATCCTGCCTTAATTCATCGAGCATAGAAGCCCTTGTAACTCGAGCCAGAAAAGCGGCAGACCTTGTCCCAAGAGTGATAGCGGGGAGGATAAGATATTGAACTCCACCATAACCTGTAGGTGGCAGCCATTTCAGATTCACACCGACAATCAGCACAAGAATGAGCCCCACCCAGAAGACAGGAGCCGAGATTCCAGCCAATGCAAAAAACATGGTTCCTTTGTCCAGCAGGGAATGGGGCTTCAGCGATGATACCACGCCAACTATTAACCCAATGGTGATAGAAACAAACATAGCGGACATAGCCAGTATAAGCGTATAAGGAAATTTTGCCAGCAAGTCATCCATTACAGGTCGGAAAGTAACAAACGATTTTCCCATATCACCTTGTACAAGATTCCCAAGATAGCGAAAATATTGAATCCATACTGGATCGTCTAAATTAAGCTCTTCCCGGAGTTGTTGGATGGTGGCTTCGTCATAACGTTCTCCAACCATAGACATCACCGGGTCACCAGGAACGATGTACATTAAAATGAATGTGAAAGTAATGACCCCCAGTATTACCGGTATGGTTTGGAGAATTCGTTTTATAAGATAGTCAGTCATTATAAATATTTAGCTTGTGTAAAAATAGTGATTATCATTCAAATCTCACATCAGAATAACGAGGAGTAAAATGCCTGTCCGGCTTTTGACGGATTGTACTCCTTTCACAGTCTCTCAAAAATCATCATAAATCTTCTTTATAAGTTTTTTATTCCCTAATATCTCCTTTGCTCTATCCTCTTCCATTTTTTCTACATTTTCAAGCTTCATCCATTTCCATTGTGCTGAATCATAAACACAGCCGTGCTTTACAGGATTTAACCAAATATAATATGTGTAAAACTCATATTGATCTAAATTATGGATTAATGTATCCCAATAATTCCACCAGATTTTTAACCCCCTTCTTACCCCTTTTCTTTTCAGATAGTTACTGGTATCCCTATGGATATCCCTAAATATAATCTGAAATACTCTAATGACACACTTTTCGAGGAAATTCCTTTTTTCTGGCGTATCAAAATGCCTTCTTTTTTTATAGGTAGCGGCTGTTAAAAAATAGTATGTACCATCTACAAAAATATGTGGTGGATTATGTAAATATCGTTTGTACTTCATTAGCCTTAAGCGATCCGGAGTAAAATGATGTAGTCCAATGGTTGTTGGACGGAATCATTTTTAAACTTTCATAATTTCCATAAAATACTATTTATTACTTCTAACATAAGTTAAGCAATAATTCCGCTACGCTTCATTATTGCACTCCAAGATTCTTTTTCACCCCCAAATATTTTTGTGCATTAAACATCAGTTTTGGGGAATACCCTTCTATCCACGGTTGTACCACCGTGTGACTAACGGAATGCCATAGAAACACCCAGGGAGCCTCTTCATAGATCATCTGATCCACTGATTTGATAATATCTATTCTTTCTTCTGAGTCTGGCATTGTCTGGATTGATTCGATAAGACGATCAACCTCAGGATTGGAATAGCGATTCCGTTTGGTCATAGACTCCGACGAATGAAAAAGAGGATATAAAAAATTTTCTCCATCGGGGTAGTCAGCATACCAGTCCAGATAATATGCGTCGGGCTTTCCTTCTCTAACCGCAGTTTTGAATATATTCCAGTCATTTTTCACAATTTTTACATTTATTCCTACTGCCTTCCAATACGCCTGAAATGCTTCCATTACTTGAGCAAGTTCTGAAGCATGGCTCTGCCACAATTCCATTGAAAATCCGCTGGGGTATCCAGCTTTCGACAGAAGCTCCTTTGCCTTCTGTGGATTATAGGGATAGGCTTTTCTGCAAGGATCGTAACAAGGAAGTCCGTGGGGTATGGTTCCGTGAGCGAGGGTGCCGCGATTAGAGAGAACGTATTTTAGAATTTTTTCCCTGTCCACAGCATAGTTCATCGCCTGCCGCACCAGAACATCATCAAATGGTGGGCGTGAACAGTTTAGACCAATGTAGTAGATGCTCAGCTCATTCTGAGCGAAAATGAGCCCCTCCCACTTTGGGTTGTTGATCCATGCTTCAAATTCTGCAAGAGGAATTCCAATGATATCGAGGTTACTGGCTTCGAATTCCGCTGACTGCGTCATCTCCTCCGAAATTACACGAATTTTGACTTTTTCTATTTTGGGCGATCCATAAAAGTAATCTCTATTAGCAACAAAGAACATATGTCCATCCCTAACCCACTCTTTCAATATCCACGGACCTGATCCTGCTGGTGTTGTAAAAAGGTCAATGTCGCCACTTTCAACAAGGTCGTGGTTGAGAATAGACATCGCCGGCATGGCGAGAAATTGTAGAAATGGTGAAAATGATTCTTTAAGTGTAATTTGAACAACGTAGCCGTTCTCTCCTTCAGGTGCTGAAATCTGATGAATATGTAAGAAAAGCCATGAATTTGGTGAATCCTTCAGCCGATTAAGAGAATAAACCACATCTCCGGCAGAAATCTTATTTCCGTCATGGAATTTAAATCCTTGATGAATCTCGAATGTATACGTTAATCCGTCAGTTGAAATTTTCCACGACCTAGCAATACCGGGTAGAATTTCCGTGCTGTCACCAAATTGAACCAGATTATCATATACCAAGGTGATTGTGGTTCCTGTGCGGACATCCACCGACTGAATAGGATCAAACCCTTTAATATCTGATAAGATACTGAGGTTTAGCTGATCAGGGTTCATTTCTCGATCGCAGCCGGCAATGAGGATGAGGGCGATGAATAGAAACAATTTTTTTATCATGAAACGGGTGGCTCCATTGATGTAATTCCGGGAATAACATGAGGGGTTTTATGAAGGGGATATCCTCGATCATAAACCTTGCGTTTAGGGAGATCAATCATTAGCTCGGGGAATCGATGATACAAACTCTCGGCAAAAAGATAATCTAGATGTTCATTACTCTCAAGACTCCAGCCGAAGACCGCCTTCCAGACACTTGACGGTTCCATACAGAAGTAGATAAAAAGATCATCGCCGCCATATTTCCGAAGACAACGGTAGACATGACAATAAAGTTCAAGGCGGAGTGGTTTTATATATCGTATCTTTCCGTCCAGTCCCCGTATGAATTCGCCAAACATAATTTTAGTTCCGGGGAATTTTGACAAAACCTTATCTTTCATATCAGGAGGGAAGCGGAGGGAACCCATCGAAATCCAGGTAATGCTTTCAGGTTTGATTGTAGAAAAAAGCTGCTGGATTAGAGTTTCATAATTATCCTTCCAACCTTTGTGATGAAGAATAGGGTCGAAATGAAATGCAAGCTTATATCCCTCATCCTCTATTTCTTTTGCTGCTGCCAGTCTTTTTGGCAGGGAAGATGTATTGTATTCCTCTGATTTGATGATATTGGGTGGATTTAGCGACCAAGCAATAACTGTACGACCGTTGTGATTCAATTCATACATGTTTTTGACAGTATTGGTTTTTGTCTTTAGTTCGAGAATAGCGTTTTTAATGTGGGCAAATTTTTTCACAATCTCTATGGAAAAGCCCGAGCTGTCATCAAAAGCAAAACTGTCCGTCAGCTCTCCTGTCCCGATGCGAAAAAATCTCTCCGGCTGTTGAGCAATCTTTTCTTCCATCTCTTTGAAAATGGATTCAACATCTGCATAAACCATAGTGACTGGATTATTCAAGTAAAACTGAAGAATACAGTAGGTACAGTCCATAGGACAGCCAAAGGTTTGGTTGATCACATGATAATTACAGCAGATATAGGAGCGGGCTGTTCCGGGACACTGTTTTAAGGTGTGTCCTCTGGATCGAGTGAGGAAGATTTCTCTTTTTCTGCGACTGGCGGTCTTCGGAAAAAACTGCTCCTGTGTTTCAGGGGACAGATCGCGTTCCTCAACAACGGCTTTTGGATTATTCCGGATGTAAGATTCTGCAAGTGGCGTGTCCCTTACTGATGAGTCCACAATGATCTTACTGATTTTTTTCTTTTTCATAATAAGGTTATCTTGAACATGTCAATCGTCACCAACGATCAATCCTAACTAGTTACCCAAACCTCTTCCTTCGGTACTATGTTTCGCACGATAAATCGGGGCAGGGTGCTTTGCTTCAACTTGAAACTTGTTACTTGGTACTTTAAACTTGTAACTTATTACTTGTAACGCAAATTTCACCTGTGAGTATAGAGGTTTCAGGAAAATTTATCAAGATGGATTGAAAATAATTTTTTCCTTAGCCTTTACTCGAAACTCTTGTTATTTTTTGTGAATAGATATGTATATTCATACCATTGTGTTCGATACTAATTAGTAAAAATTTGCGTTAACCTGTCACGCTTCTAACTGATTAGCGATCAAGAAAAGGAGGTGTCTCATGAATCGAATCATTACGACTTCTATTTTATTTTTAGTCCTTATCAGCTCCATTAGTTTTGCCCAGGAGCCGAAAACATTTTATCTAAAAAGTGGTGATAAAATTACCGGTGTTATCCTCGAAGAGACAGAAACCGCCTACACAGTGGAAACGGTATTTGGAACAGTCACAATCCAAAAAATTGACATTCAGCCGGAGGAAGTGGAGATTTTTCTTAAAAGTGGGGACAGAATTCAGGGAATTTTGTTGGAAGAAACAGAAACGGGATTGAAAGTAAAAACAAGTTTCGGAGAATTATTTATAGATGCTGATAAAATTGAACAATTTGAATTTAAAACGAAAGCTAGAAGGGAAGAGGAAACAGCTATGAAACCCGACCGCTGGTATTTCAGCGATGAACAGCTCATGGACATCTGGTTTGACCCTACGGGGTTTACTCTGAGGAAAAGCGAATTTTATGTCAGTCTCCTGTCGTGGGCATTCGGGCTAAACGATCGGTTACAGATTTCAACCAACTGGATAAACTATTTCTGGGGAGATTTTAATATCCGTCCAAAATTTACACTGTTCGAAAAGGGGGACTATAAATCTCTACGTGCATTTTCGATAGGTGGACATATTCACACTCGTGGTCGCACATCTAAGTCTGATTATAGAGAATATGAAAATGACAACGGGGAATTTGTTGATATAACAACTACTGATACTGGCTGGGTTTATATTGGAGGAGATAATGGGAATCCCTGGGGAGAGGTGTTTATCACTTACAGTATTTCTAAATTAAGATCTTCTAGACAGGGGAGAATCGGTTATACTATCGGAGCAAGTGCCATTTATTATCCTGATGAGGAAATAATGCCCCGAGTCTATGCTGGGATGGATATTGATGTTTTAAAAAACGTGAAGGTTATGACGGAAATATTTTATGATCCTTACTATGTATCCTGGTATAAACGATTAGAGGATGAAGATGAGCCCGTTCCGGTCTTTTTTGATTTCGGTTTTATGACAAACAGCCTTCCCTTCTTTGGTATGAAAAGCGAAAACCTGTGGATTGGAATTCACTTTCAGCAACCCTTCTTATCGTTCTATTACAAGTTTTAATTCAAAAATATCGCTCGTTAATATGAGGAGTCTAATCAATGGATAAGAAAAAGTATATCCTGGCTGTGAATCCTGCTGCTGGAACAAAAAAATGGGAGAGGGCACTGGATGCCGTGAAGCCGGTTTTCGATTCAAAAGGTGCAGATGTAGACGTGATTATAACGGAATATGCTGGCCATACAAGAGACCTGATCAGGGATGCAGATCTATCCGGAGTTGAAGGTTTTTGCATCATTGGCGGTGACGGCACTCTATACGAAGCCATTAATGGATTGCTCGCTCGAAAGGATGGGCTTCAGGTACCCATTGGAGTGATTCCTTCTGGTACAGGAAATTCCCTTATGACCGACCTCGATTGTCTCGATCTTGTGGCAGCGGCAGAAAAAATCATCGGTGGTAAAACACGAAAATTGGATGTGGCTCATGTAAAGATGGCAGATGAAGAGGTTTACGCATTTAACATCATCGGGTGGGGAATGGTAGCCGACATTAATGTAAAAGCGGAAAAGATCCGGTGGATGGGTGGGAATCGGTATACCGTTACCACTTTGATTGAGGTGATGAAGCTATTTCGGAGAAATGCCAGAATTGTGATAGATGGCGAGAAGATTGAAGATGATTGGATTTTTGCCATTGGTTGCAACACAATGCATACCGGCAAGGGAATGCGGATTGCTCCGCATGCAAAACTGGATGATGGCAAAATTGATCTTGTGCTCGTCCGTGAGGGAACGAGAAGAAAACTGCTGAAGCTCTTTCCCAAAATATTTGACGGCTCCCATGTCACTGATCCCATTGTGGAATATCACCAAGTTACCGAATTTGCTATCTATCCGCAGGAGCAGGAAGGACTCAATATTGATGGTGAGCTCATCGGAAGTACTCCTATTGATGTGAAAGTAATTCCAAGGGCATTTTCGGTTTTTGTCTGAAAAAAATAACATTACCTGTGAGGAAAATATGAAAATATTCATTCTACCACTATTTGGCCCAATCCTTATAGCAACCATGTTATCCTATGGTATATCTTCTCATCCCATTACAATAGATGGGCTCTGGGAAGATTGGGATAGCGTATCTGTAACTTATAGTGATCCAATCGGCGACGGTATCAGCGAGGATTTCGGTGAGTTAAAGATTACTAACGACAACGATTTTGTCTTTTTCTCACTGACGTTCCATGACGGCGAGCACCTGATGCAGGACTGGAATGAGATTCATCTTTATCTCGACACAGATAATAACATAAATACGGGGTTGCAGATCTACGGTATTGGCGCAGAACTGGACTGGTGTTTCGGATGTCGTTCCGGAGAATTCCATGTTTTAAACGATGTTATCGAAATCTACCAGAACGATCTTACGCTGCGTAGCGCTCCCACAATTACCAGCGATCGCTTTGAATTATGTATCAACCGATCGAGTGTGGTGATGACCATTAATGGCACCCAGGAGGCAACGAACATCAGTGTCGCATTGGCTGAGACTGATGAGAATGGCGATATCCTTCCCGATGTATCTGGTGGAGTTCAGTATGATATCGACACCACTCACGTAGCACCTCCAGATCCAATTCCACTTGAGCGGTTGGATAATGAACACGTAAGAATTGTTACATACAATGTGTTGCACAATGGTTTGTTTGACCCGGTGCGACAACCCCGGTTTCAGCGAATTCTTACAGCCCTTGATGCAGATGTTATGGCGTTTCAGGAAGCTAATAACGTTGGTCAGATTGGTCCTCTAATCTCAAGTTGGATGCCTGGCATCACTTGGTATGTCAGTTTAGAGTGGTATAGTAAATATGTAGTGTCAAGATACCCTATTCTAAATGAAGCTGTTCTTATTAGCTCATGGCGATCTATGTGCGTTTTACTTAATACGGAAGATATTTTAGGGAAAAATTTGCTTATCATTAATTCCCATTTCAGTTGTTGTGACAACAACGAAGAACGTCAGCAACAGGTGGACGAACTGATATCCGTGTTGAGAGAATGGCGAGAGGGTAATGGTCCCTTTGATTTGCCCGATGAAACACCTATTATCCATCTCGGAGATTTCAATCTGGTGGGTTATCACCAGCAGCTCATCACTCTGACAGAGGGCGACATTGTGGATGAATCAACATACGGGGAAGACTTCCCTCCGGACTGGGACGGTACTGCTATAACAGATTTATTCTCTCGACATACAGCCATCCGTATGGGATACACATGGAGATCAGATGGCAGTTCTTTCAGTCCGGGGAAATTGGATTACATCCTCTATACTGATAGTGTCCTTGAGCCGGGAAATCATTATGTTTTAAATACACTGGCGATGTCCCCTTCAGATCTCATCAATTATAGCCTTGAATCTGACGATACTAACGAGGCATCAGATCATCTTCCCAGAGTGATGGATATTTCCGAGATCTCCTCGGCGGGATTTGGTAAAAATGAGAATGATAATGTCCCAAATAATGTCGGTCTTTTTCCTGCACATCCAAATCCATTTAATATGACAACCACCATCTCCTTCCAGTTGCCAGAACGATTTCCTGTCAATGTTGCTATATTCGATTTATTCGGGAGAAAGATAATAACGGTTGCTGATATTGTTGCGAATCCGGGATATCATTCAGTAATGTGGGACGGGAAAAACGATTCTGGAGCAGAGGTTAGCTCTGGCATATATTTATGTCGACTTAAAGCGGGTCAGTTTATACACACTAATAAGCTGATATTATTAAAGTGATTGGCTATGCTTTATTATACAGAAGTGAGGATATAAACACACTTTGTTGTGCGACAAGCTACCAGCTTTAACTGACATAGCTTTAGCGTATTTATTAGACGAAGCTTTAGCGTAGTCTGAGTCTGATTGTCGTGATTATGTTTCCCCGATACGCTTCCCGAAAAATCCCCGACAAAGCGGGACAGTTTATACTTCACTATCGGGGCAGGCTACAGGTAGGGTTGTCTGTCGTACTTGATGAGCTACAAGCTTGTCGAACTGGATTACTAACAATAACGTGTGATGAACAAAAAAAAGAGGGGACTGGACGTCCCCTCTTTTATTATCCGTAAGAAGATTTACCTTCGTTTACTTCATCAACAACAGCTTGTTCGTCTCTGTGAAACTGACGTCACCAGTAGACCCGTCTATCGCGGTTATCCGATAGAAATAGACGCCTGAAGTAACAGAAAGTCCCTGATCATTCGTAGCGCTCCATACTGCCTTATATCTGCCAGCTGATAGCTCTCCGGATGATAGTGTGCGTACTTTCTGTCCCATCAGATTGTATATATCCACGGTCACTCGCGATACCTCGGGAATGTCAAATGCAATCGTTGTCGTGGGATTAAACGGATTCGGATAGTTCTGGTAAAGTGCAAAACTCTCCGGTAATGAAATCTCATCTGAGGAACCCATTGTTCCATAAACGAGAGTTCCATCCTCACGATAAATCCCATCAGCAGTCCACAGGTCGTTAGCCATCATCTCAACGCCAACAGCACTATAATAACCCATCCACGCTTCATTTAATCCAGTGTTGAGTATTACCCATGGCCTGTCACTGATGCTTACATAGTCAGATGTAGAACCGCCCGTACTGCCTGGGGCTGCGTCAATGCCTGCGTGGTACGACGAAGAACCCGATCTGCTGGTTCTCGTCATCGAACCATCTCCGTCGTGCAGTCCACTTCCAAGGTTTTCAATCGCGGCAGTTGCAGCTTGATTGCCAACAACATCTAACCAGTAAACCGTTCCATTGTCAAACATGAATGAGGCATTAAACGGAAAGTCCACCGCTGTAGGGCAGAAACCAGCACCCAGATACGCCGTACCTGATGCACCAGACCATGTTGCGCCAGGATAACCCGAAATTGTCCCGTCTGCAAGAAACGTCATTGACGCAGGGCCTGAAGGCACACCGGTGCAATACCAATCCCAATATAGATCCCACGTACCTGTAAGATCCACCAGATTTGACAGCTTGGTGAAATTGAAACCACTGGAGTCAACGATATTGTTATAGCTGGTTCCCACCAGTCCATAAAACGTGTAATCACCAGCTGGGGCATTGCCGGGCACATTCTGTGTCAGGTCCACATCAATTGTTCGGCCTGGTCTCAAGTGTGCATGGTATGGAGTTGGATCAATCGGTCCATACTGACTTCCGTTGGGCAATTCCGCGAAAAGCACAGCATAGAAGTTCTGTGTGACGTTTGTATTGTTGATAAGCTGAACATTGTAGTCAAACGTCCCTCCGCCCACAGGTATTTGAATTGGGGGATTATAGGGCGTCAGTACAATCTCGTAATCGGGCACTACACCAGGATTGACAACCAAAGTAACAGGAATTACAACATCGTCACATGCTGGATATGCATCGTTCGAAATGACAATGTCTGCTGTCTTTGTTTCATTATCATAACCCGTGGCATCAAACAGAATATCAACATCAACATTTCCGCCACTGCCTGGGACCGTTCCTGAGCCATTGCTTGTAATGGATAGCCAGTTTTCTGTAACTGCCAATTCATACGCACAGGCAAGGTTTGGAGTTTGCTGGATGCTCACCAGAATTACAAATAATCCCTGGTCAACATACGTTGCCGCACCACCAGCAATACCTGCATTATAGCCAGGAGCATCAGAACAGTCTTTAATGAATCCCGTAAACGATTGGCTAGCTATGTCAAACTGGTGTAATTCAGCTGTAGATGCGCCGGTTTGAGCAAAAAGCCAGATGTACGGTCCGCCCGGTGTATACGGGTCGTGAGCGCTTCCATAGTGACTGCCTGGTCCACCAAGATTAGCTACAAGCTCATTCCCGTTCATATCAATAGCGCCGAATTCATCCCAGTTTCCAATCCAGAAGCCTCCATTGCCACCATCAAGTCCTGGATCATACGCAATATGACGAACACCTGTTACTCCAGAACAAGATACCGATATTGTTCCAACAAGCGACTGGTTCTCAAGATCCATAATATTAATGGTCATAGAAGCAGGACTGCCGTAGAAGTAGGTCCCATCATATGCCATATCACGAATCTGAGTAGCGCCAGCGATATTAAAGGATTGTATAAATGTACCATCCATTGCATACTCGAAGAATGTATACGGTACGCCTGACCTCCAGTCGGCTGTGTAGATATGCTGACCGTTTGTCTCAATACCGGGTTGTCCTCCATCCGTGAGGTTGAAGCTATAAAGAACATCCCATGTATCCTCGGGTTGAAGGGTATGTTTTACACGCTCTGCCTGTTCGGGTGAGTATTCGCTGTTATCAGTAGTAGGTAAGCTTCCCTGCTGGCTTGGATCTACCGTATTATATCTACGAGTACCAAACTGGATAGAACAGCTGTAAGTCAAATCGCCGGGTCCAGCATTAGCAATATTGAATGTTTCAGCCAGAGTATTATCCGGATCAAGCGTAACGCTGAATGATGCTGGATTTACAGCAATTTCTGCCCATTCAAGGTAGAAATCCAATGCGGTTGTCTGTCCATCCAGAATATCAATGCCCGTTGCAACAGTGGTATGATAACCGAGATCGCTGCAGGTTACATCGTAAGTGCCCGTAAGAGCATTTTGGATGTTATAGTATCCGCTGGCATCAGTTGAATCTACATAATTAGCAAACGTTACAGCTGCACCCTGAATTGGATCTGTTGTTCCATACTTATACACATAACCGTCAAGATTCCCAAACGCAGGAACATAGATAGATCCAACAAACCAGATGTTATCGCACATCGTGGATGTAGTTCCACCCGTTGAATTCAGCAGGTCACCCGTAGATAAATCCGCATACAAGTAGACGGAACGATTACTACCGCTATCGAAAGCCAACGTTGCTCCATTTGAGGTATAGGCACTGTTGTCAAAACAGAAATCAACCAACAGGTTGTTTATACCCGTATATGTGAATGGAGTATCAAAGACAAATTCCACCCAGCCAGTTGTAGTAACATCCACATTTGTTGCTGTAAGGACAGTAACCAGATCAGCATTATCAAAAGCGGTAACTGTAGTAGCTGTTGTCTCCTTCATTCTGATGTACCAGTTCTCAAGAGTTTGTCCGGGCAGTATTGAAACGTCTAATTGAAGAGACGTAATAGTATATCCGGCTGGAAACTCAGAGGCAAGGTAGATCGTCTGTAGCCTGGCATCCATATAGTATGTATAGAAAGGAAACTCCCACGGGGTGGTGCCGCTACCAATGACACAGCCAGCTGATGCATCAACCGTCTCAAATTCCCAGATATCACAGCCAGTAGCTGAACCATAAGAATTATATGGAACGACTTTCCAGTAGTGTGTTGTGGCGCCAACCAAACCTGTATAGGTATAGCTTGTAACATTACCAACGTCTAAACCATCTTCGATGTTAGTTGGGTCTGTTACTCCGCCACCATCGGTACCGAAGTATAGAACATACCCATCAGCACCCACAGCTGGATTCCAGGTTAAAGATCCATCAACCGGGGCCTGTGTTGCCAGATCCGGAGGATAGACCGGGGTGGTCGGGCTTGGGGGATATGCCATATCACCAACCCAGACATCATCAATCGCCATATCGCTTGTGTATGAAGATCCTGTTACACCCTGGAATCTGATCACTAATGGTGATGCGAAACCAGAAAGACTAACGGAACCCATTAACCACACATCGCCATGATCTCCGCTTTCAGTCCAAGCATTCGTCCAGTTAGTACCGCCGTCTTCTGAAACATCAATATTCAGAGTTCCCATTGCTTCGCCATACATATGATACCAGAAAACAAGATTTGGCGCGCCCATTGCAGTCACATTAAGTGCTGGTGTTAGCAGATTTGCTGTATGGAGATAGTTAACCGATGATTCAGTAAACATGTAATACCCTGTACCGGTTGTATGATCACCAGACGGTCCCGTGTTAGAAGAGGGGGTTCCACCTGCATCCCATGTCCAGTCAAAGTCATCGCCCGTATCCTGTATCCAATCAGCCGGGAGTCCCGCTTCAAAGTCCACATCAAGGGCGGGTCCTGTGCCTGCTTCAACAATATCGCTGGCATCCCTGGGTTCTATCTTATATGCACCATACGTGTAAGCAACCGGTCCGGCGACATCATAAGCCGTGCCCAATGTGGGGGAAAAGCCATAGAAGATATCGTCAGCTACACAGGGACCAGAACCATCATCAACCTCCCACTCACCGTAGCTGTTTGCAGTATCAACGCAGGTTGCGTTCATGACTTTTACCAGCACACCTTCATAAGCTTCTTCACTACTCACAACATAGGTTGTTAGAAGCTCTGGAGCTGGAAGAGTATTTCCAGAAGAAGCTACAATAACAGTATCAACATTATACAGCTGTGTCTGGTTGTAATACTCATTCACTTCCGCTGTAATGGATATTTCATCGCCTACCGTGTAGGTATTGCCGGAATCGTAAATATAAATACCATTCCATGCGCCTGCGCCATCCTGAAGGAAGTGCTTACTGGAACCATCGGTTGCTGTGACAATGCCGACAGTGGTAACGGTCGAATCCAGTAACGGTGAATTTCCGCTCGGGTCAGTGGTGTACTGAATATCATATATTGTATAGTAACCAGAGACTACAACAGCATAAAACCAAACATCAGTAGGCACTACACCGCCATCACCTGATGAAACAACTAAGCCACCACCATTGTCATAGACGTAATAGGCATTTTCCTCAGGCCAGCCACTTGCAGTATAATCAACATAAACCGAATCATCATTATTTACAGCAAAGGTATGGCTTTCTGGTCCAGATCCAGAAACGATTGTAATATCATCAAGCACAACAGTACCGTTAACTATAACATCAAGCATTCCACCATTCCAGCCATCGCCATAATCATCTGTTAGGGTGATGGTGAAATCAGCGCGGTTTCCTATAGCAGGATTTTGCAATTGTTCACCATAACCCGGAGGCATTTCGAAAACATTATCCGTTCTTTGAACTCCCGCAAACAAGCCGCCAACCAACAGTGCTACCATCACAGTTAGTACTATTCCTTTTTTCATATTTCTGTTTCCTCCTTAAAGTTAGTTATTGAAGTTTTGGCCTTAACCTTAAGAGACCAAATGAATTGTTGTCAATTTATATACTAACTTTATATTTGTCAACACAAATTAGTTTTTTTCTGAGCTTTGTGACCTTTATCACAATTTCCTAATCTTTGCAGGAGTGGAGCCTGTCCGCCTACCGGCGGAAACTTCCGCAAAGTTGAACAATTACCTAAAAAAAACAAGGGGCGCCTGAGCGCCCCCATAATCCGTTTCATTATGATGAAACTTATCCTTATTTCATCAGGATAAGCTTCTTCGTAGCAGTGTAATTAACCGTTCCGTCGGCATCGCTTGCTGTAACCCGATACAGGTACATACCAGATGGTACTATATCGCCATAGTAATTGGTGCCATTCCAGTTGACAGAATAGCTGCCAGCAGGATGATTGCCTCCTGTTACCAGTGTATATACCAGTTGACCTGTCAGCGAGTAGATATCTACCCGCACATCGGACTCTTTCGCAACATCATACGTGATGGTGGTTGTCGGGTTGAATGGGTTCGGATAGTTCTGATGAAGGGCAAATGTCCCGGGAAGCTGGGCATCACCTGTTCTCATCACACCTTCCGGATTCCCTATAATGGGTGTTCCATCTTCCGAAACAACGCCATCCACGTACCAGCGATCGCCTGCGCTTGCCGGGATACCTACATCTGTGTACAAGACATCCCAGTTGGTATGTCCCGGAGAAAGCTGCAGCGCACGACCTGAGGGTAGCAGCGCCCAAGCACGTAACATTAAGTCACCGCCCATTCCTGCCGTAGAAGTCCAAGTAAAGTTGCCTGAACCATCATTAGTCCCATAGCCCTGGTACTGAACATAATCTTCGCCATCGTCCATACAAATACCTTCTAAGGGGTCTATGCCATAGTCACCGATCTGCCAGTTTACAACATAGAAGTCGTCAATGGCTATAGGCGGAGTAACGATAGATTCTGCCCATCCGCCACCCATTCCATTCGGGTCATCAGGCAACACATCCTCGGTCCACAACTGAGTACCGGGATAGCCTCCAGAATCATCCCAGAGCTGTAGCCTTACATTTTCTAACGTCATGTCCGGCCAACCGTCTGGCCAGTAGAAACCGGTAATTTTCGTGATTTGCGAACCAACCGTAGCAAAATAATGCGAGTACCAGATGTTATCCCCATCGTAGAACACCCATGCGTTATAGTATGTACCATCGTCATATTGAAGCTCTATTTCATTCGTCAGGAGTTTCTCAAATGTAAAGCCGCTTGAGTCCATAATACTACTATAGCCCGTTCCCACTAAACAATAATATGTGTAAACACCGGTCGGGGCATTCCCGGGCACATTCTGTGTCAGGTCGACACTTAAAGTGCCGTATGCACCCAAACTGAGTTGTGCAGGAGTTGGGTTGATCGGTCCATACTGATTTCCATTGGGCAGAGTGGCAAATAGCACAGCATAGAAGCTCTGTGTTATATCCGTATTATTTGTGAAGGTGACATTGAAATCAAAGGAGCCTCCACCCGGGGGAATTATGACGGGGGGATTGGTGGGCGACAGGGAAACTTCGTAATCAGGAACCGTCAGGGTCTCAAGTGATACATTGTCAAGCTTGAAATACCACGCATAGGTACCGCCTTCTGTGGAATACCAGAACTCAATTTGAACAGAATCCGGATGGGTGTAAGCGCTTGGATTAAAGGTCAGCGTATCGTGAACGCCGCCATAAGGGTCGTCTACGTCCTGCCACCAGAGTTCTTCCTCCAAGACTCCGCCAGAATATGTACGGATGGCTGCTTCACCATCATCCGCATATTCCTGGAAATTTCTATCATAGATCAATGCGATAAGAGCGTATCCAGAAAGATCGAATAAACCGGTGAAGATACCCACATCGAAAACGTCTGTGCTGTATTGATCACTGTCAGCTTCAATGTAAATGCCATCGGTGTTGGGAAATTCGCCAGGCGTTCCATTCGGTTCCCAGGTCCACAAGCCGGTACCGCTATATTGTACCTGTGTCCAGTCAGCTGGTATCCCGGTAGTGAAGTCCTCGAAGTACAACTGATCACGACTTGGAGTATAGTTGACATCACCCTTTACTGTAATCGCTGGAAGAATCTGATGTTCCGCCGCTTTTTCTGAATACAGGCCGCCAATGAGCAGTGTTAGCATCACTGTTAGTACTGTAACTTTTTTCATTTTATTCTTTCCTCCTTAATTGATTAATGGAGCTTGGTTTAATACCAAGTGAATTAAAAATAGTTTACATCCTAAATATGACCTTTGTCAAGTAAATTTTTCAGGTTGAATTTTTGTTAGAAAATAAAACTTTGTGGAAGTTCCGTCGATTGCTGGACGGGTTCCGTCAGTGGCCCGACAAGTTCAACTTCCGCAAAGTTGGCGTTAATTATTTCATTTTCCGTACTATCGCTATTGTAAAATATTTTTAGCATGATTATTTTATTCTTGGGTAAAGTGAGGTGTT
>CAZVFT010000001.1:0-36269 GCA_964626495.1 uncultured bacterium | reverse complement strand
CTATTGTAAAATATTTTTAGCATGATTATTTTATTCTTGGGTAAAGTGAGGTGTTTTAACCTTATTCCGCAATGGTTTTGAGGGTTATTCTCACAAAACAGATCTTAAAGAGGGACATTATGAAACAAACATATGGCTATAATGACGTTTTTCTTATTCCAAGAAATCTGTCAAAAATCAATTCGAGACAGGATATAGATCTGTCCATTAATCTGGCGGGGGGAAACAGAGACATTCATTTGAGAATGCCTATCCTACCAGCTCCCATGGATACAATTTGCGGTAAGAAGATGTGCGAAGCTTTTTTTCAAAATAACATGCTGGGCATGATTCATCGTTTTCAACCAATTGAAGATCGAATCAGTCAATATGAGTCTTTGAATCTTGCAGGAATGGATGCATTTGTTGCCGTCGGTTTAGAAGAAAAGGATATTGTTAAAAGGTTTTATGGCTTAGGAACAAGGCTGTTTATCTTGGATGTTGCTAATGGTTTCAATGTTTCCGTTGAGCCGACGATTAAGCGTATAAAAGATTTAGAGGATACGTTTATCATCTGTGGAAATGTTGCTTCTAAAGAAGGGTTTGAATATTTATCCGTTCTTGGAGTGGATGCTATTCGGGTGGGTATTGGGACTGGCTCCATGTGCACAACCCCCATTATGACCGGCGTGGGACAGGGAATCGTGTCCAGTATAACGGAGTGTCGAGATGCTAAGAAAAAAATAAAAAGTCAGGCTCTTATTATTGCCGATGGGGGCATTTCAACTGTGGGAGACATCGCCAAAGCGCTGGGGTTGGGAGCTGACCTTGTGATGACCGGCAGAATGTTTGCTGGAACAAAAGAAGCTGAAGGAAATATTTTGAAATACGAGGATAAATTATACAAAGCGTATCGGGGCTCCGCCTCTTTTGCGGTTCAGAAAAAAAGTGTTGAAACTCCCTACTACATTGAGGGAGACGAAACAATCGTCGAGTACAAGGGCGGGGTGCAAAATATCTTTGATCAAATAGAAGCTGGATTACGCAGTACATTGAGCTACATGGCAGCACAAAACCTGAGAGAGTTCCGTGAAAACGCATCTTTTGTCCTGTATAAATCTGAATTGAAACCAGAAATATTAAAATAAAGAAACAGCACACGTTTCTCTTCAATTTTTGTGAATACTCAACTATTCAGCCTATACCTGAAATATTGATCCTTATTAACATTCACGTTTTCAGGACTTCCCACGAAAATGGTTTATGTATTTCAATAACTAACGTTATTTGTGAAGATAGAGAACTATATTAGTGTCAGCGTTGTTTTCTGTTATCTAAGATGATAATTGGAGTTATAAAACGGCCTTTGAATATTTGCGTTAATAAACTTGATGGAATTCTCGTTAAAAAAGAAACACTGTTTGAATCCGGCAGTTGCCGGATGAGTTTGTTTCTTTTAGAGAATGGTCCGGCATATGCCGGATTAGCAAATATTCAACAGCCTTGATTTTTTGATTCTTTTGTATCTCCGAAGGAGTCCGGCTACCGACGGACAAGACAAAAGAATGAACAAATACATTTATTGGCATTCACTAATACCATTAAAACAAAAAAAATATTTCGGGGGAACTTTAGTCACGTTTTTGCTTGATTTTGTGTCAACCTTCCGATATATTCAAAGAGTATTATTGGATGTATCGAATGTCTTCACATTGAGCAATTAGTTGAAAGATTGTAAGATTCATACTGACTCTTAACGCTCATAAATCATAAATACTTTAATGAAAACTTTATTACGGAAAATAAAACGTTTTTTATACATAACATTTATCTGTCTTTTTTTTCATCAATTTACCGTTTATGCTCAAAACCGCTTCGTAATATCCCTTGTTGGGACATATGATTTTGATAGAGATGGTTTGAGTGAATTCTTAGCAATTGATAAAGTAAATCAAGAAGACCAACATGCTACTATTGTTTCATTTTCTGAAATTGATGAGCTGGGAGAACATGTGCTATTATGGCATTACCAGATCCCAAAAAATGTTAACTGTTCACTTGTCGATGCAGAAATCACCGATATTAACGGGGACGATTCTCCGGAAATTATCGTTGCTCTTAATATTCTTAAACCTTCTAACCAGAAAAAGGAGTCTCAAACAATTTTAATGTTTGAATGGTCAGGGAGTGAATTTCCTCAACAACCCACTTCCACCTGGAATTATCTTGGAACCTCAAGCATAGCTGTCTTTGATGCTTTAGGAGAAGGCGATGATGAGCTTGCCGTTGTTCTGGGGAGCCCAAAACGTGCCATATCTCTGCTCGATGCCGATTATTCTGACGGCTTATTAAAACTTAAACAGCAAGCAACCTTAACATCCAAAATGCTTCAGTCCGGATATGGCCACATTTATGTCGCTGCTATGGATTATAATCAGGATAATTTGATTGATTTAATTGCCATCAGCCTAGAAATCAACAGGACAGCTGTACAGGTCTTTGAAAATCATGGGGGAGAATTTTTTGAGGGCACCGCCCGCTATATCCCCGCTGAAGATATGCGTATTCCCCCCGGCTCTGTTTTATCAGCGGGAATAACCGTGGTAGACATCAATCAAAACGGTCTTTCTGACATCATCATTCCTTCCCGAGAGGGTATATGTATCTCTCTTGAAGTAGATGAAGAATCTGTTACTGTCAGTCATCTTAACGAAATCTTATGTCCTCTCTTTCTTTTTCCATATAAAGGCATTTCCCCCGCTGCTATTAATGATATCCTTTTAGAACGGGCAGAACTTGGAGTCGCCGCGAGAAAGATCGTTTCCTTGATGCCGACAGAAAAGCCTGCTACAACCGAGAAAAAACTTCGAGCACAGGTAAAAAGACTTTCGCTAGCCGCTATCCCCGGCGAGGTGCCAACAGAAGCAGAGGAGGATAAGAAGGCAAAGGAAGATACCCTTGACCGGGTGGCGCTCTCCAAAATACAGAAAGCTCAGCTTACCCCAATTTCCACCGAAATTGAACCCATTCCTGTTGAAGACACCACTCTCTCTGCGCCTGATACAGAAGAAGCTGAAGGGGAATATGATCTCAGTTTCTCTGCAAAAAGAACCGTTCAAAAAGTACAATTGACTGCCATAAAAGAAGGGGATACATCAGAAGTATCTCCGGAGAGAGTTGTTATTCCCCCAGGGATTGAAATTTCAGACACCGTTCTTGTTGGAGAAATGCTTTTCATTTCACTTAAGCCTGAAAATGGGGGTTCCTTTTATAGTTTTTCCTGGTTCTCAGCAGCTCCCGAAGGAGTTCTGTTTGACCCTAATACTATTTCCATTCAATGGCAGCCCCTTCCATCTCAAATCGGTTTTTACCCGCTCGCATATGTTGTTGAATACAGGGTCGGAGAAAAATTTGTTGATGTAGAGCAACCTGATGAGGGCACCCAAGTACAAAAAATGAAACCAATTCTTAATCGCACTACCTTCGAGCGTTATGTTTTGGTTAAAAAACAGTAAAAAGTTTAACATAGAAATGGTTAACTTTTCACACCTATGAATCGCTACATTTTTCACCCTACTCCAGTTAAAAGATTTTTACGTCATGCCCAGCCTCTAAATAGCTGCGCTCTTTTTATTTTAACCTTCGTTCTCACATTTATCATCTCCTCCGGTCTCTCTGCAGCTGAATTCAAAATTGTTAATATGCATGGAGTATATGATTTTGACAAAGACGATCTTGTAGAATTTCTTACAATTGAAGAGGGTCAGCTGGAGGGAAGAAAGGTTACTCTGACAGGATATTATGAAATTGATGAGCTTGGCTTTCCTCAGTTAGTCTGGTCGTTTCCTTCTGATGATGGTGACATTAAGATTGCTGATATTTCAAGCCTGGTTAGTGCCCGAATAGCGGACATGGACGGCAATGCTGTCCCTGAAATTATTGTTGGAGCAAATTCCTTTAGTTCCGAAGACAAAGAGACAACCATCGCTACTGTCTTTCTATTCAACTTGAATCAAGGTTCCTTTGCTTTGCAGCCAAGCTTGACTGTGGCAGCCTCTGAACCTTCACGCCCCAAAACGATCAATAACCTGGATATAATTGACATTGACAATGACGGTAGAGACGAGATTGCTATGGCGCTGGGGGGTGCAGACGAGAGGGGTATTATTATCTTTCGTCTTAATGAAAAAACAGAGCCGCAACAGTTGACAGAGGTTTCTTCTTTTTCCCTTAATGAATTTTCGTCCACTCTTGGACAAATTCATGTCGCTGGGTTGGACTATAATAATGATGGGTTTTCTGATCTTCTTGCCTTCAGTCCAGAAAGGAACATTCTTCGCGTTCAGGCTCTTATAAATCGGAACGATCAACTTGTTCGGGGACCCAATGCCCTCAACCGAATACCTGGCATGTCAAACATGATTCCCCCATCTATTACCTCCATTGATTGGAACAACGACGGAAATCAAGATTTGCTTATACCCTTTCGTTCTGGACATCTTGTTTCCCTATCCCTAACAGAACGAAAAATTACTGTTAATGAGCTTGGCATAGATGCAGGACCCCTTTCAGACATCGGCACTGCAGACTTTAATCAGGACAACATATTAGACCTCCTTCTCATTAGCGGTGACCAGGGAATTGTTACTCTTGTTTACGGATCTACCTCTGGCGCTGAACCGCTCCAGGAGTCTTTCTCTATTTCAGGCGAAGGAGAGGCGGCTGGGGCACAGATATACACCGCCCTTCCA
Source organism: uncultured bacterium (assembly GCA_964626495.1). Taxonomy (GTDB): domain Bacteria; phylum Fidelibacterota; class Marinisomatia; order Marinisomatales; family CAZVFT01; genus JACNLN01. The sequence continues at coordinate 31,539 of CAZVFT010000001.1, read as the reverse complement.
GAAATCGTAGATGGTGCTTATTTAGGAACAGTAATTGCTGGGGGATGGACCGGGGAAACCAGCGAGGTCTTTTATTTTGAGCTCGGAACAGTCCCTATTTTGGCAGAAGAGATTGAAATTGATACGTATATTGCAGAAGAAAAAATTGAAGAGCCTCTGCCTGAAACTGTTGCAGAGACTGTTCAAGCACCCCAAATGATGCGATACAGCGAGTGGAAGCCGCTACCCCCGGGAATTTTCCCTACATATGTTTTGCCACCGTTTCAAACATTTGCATACACAATATCTGAAGATGAAGGGAGAGAATTTTACAGTTTCCGATGGGTTGAAACCCCTCCACGAGGAATGTACTTTCATTACGAAACTCGCTCTGTTAAGTGGGTTCCCGATGAAAGACAGCTTGGCGCCTATGAGTTGAGCTTCCAAATAAAAATGAAGGTCGGAGAAACAATAATAACCCTTACAGATAAGTCAACTAATGAGGTTACCCATCAGATGGTTCCTGAACTCTCTACATTAGATTCGCGATTCTGGATTTACGTCAATGATCCACCTAAAATCCTTTCTGAACCAGAGAAGGTTGAGTTTGTTGCCACATCAACATTTCAATACCAAGTTGTCGCATCCGACTATAATAAAGATGCTTTTCTCCTTTACTCCCTTGAAACAAATCCCGAGGGAATGGTCATCGATCAAAATGGGTTGGTCTTCTGGCAAACAGACGAAACCCATTTAGGAGCTTACGACGTTCGGGTTGTGGTATCAGATGGTTTTGATCAGAGCATCCAAACATTTATTCTTTATTCACGAGGTCAGGTTGCTATCACATCGCAACCAGAATCCGAAGCTACAGTGGATCAGCTTTATGAATATCAGACAGAGGTTCTCTTTCCGGGTGAGCATGAAGAACTTGTTTACACAATGCTCAGATCACCCCATGGAATGACGATTGACACTACTGGGCTCATTACCTGGATGCCCCAAAACACTCAGATTGATCGTCAGGGCTTTGTGGTTACAGTAAATCACGGTTTTGTAGCAGACACCCAAAATGTTTCTCTGTTTGTGAATCATCCTCCTATTCTTAAGTCAATTCCTGCTCCAATGACTATGGTAGCTCTCTTTGACACATTCGTATTTCAGTTTGAGGTTGAAGATCCCAATGAATTTGATGTTATTCGTTACAATCCTATGGAAACGCCCCCAGGAATGCAAATAGATCATACAACAGGCTTACTCCGGTGGACTCCTACAGAAGACAATTTCGACTTTTCCACAGCTATCATTGAAATCTCCGATGGAAAAATTGACATTGAGAAATCCTTCGACTTCTTTGTGAATGGTCCCATCACAATTACATCCGAGCCAATTACTGTTGGGACTGTCGGTGAAAAATTTGAGTATAAAATCGAAACTCGAGACCAGAATCGTGGTTGCTTAATGTCATTTTCTCAACAACCTGCTCCCCTGCCTGCCCGCCCTTCGGGAGCAGGTGGGCCAGTCCTCCCGACAATCGGGGTGGGGCAGACTGGCAAAGGGCTGGCAAAAATCACACCGATTTATGATGTTAAAAACACCAATGTTTATTCTATAATTATTGAAGATGACGTCTACAGCGAAAATATTGACTTATTTATTAATGAATTTAAGAGCAAAAAAAGTCCTGTAATCGAGCTGGAAGAAAAACAGACGGGAGCAGATAAATTTACTGCCCGTGTTAACCTGAAAAAATATATTCAAGATGTTTTTTACGAAAACGACCGTTTTATTATTATAGCAAAAAATGTTGGAGGGCGTTCGATTAAAATTGAACAGTTTTTGCGGTACTTTTTCAAAGGTGAAAAAGCAAATAAAATACCAAAGGTTATAATTGAACAGATTCCCTTTAATAAATATCAGTTGCTCGATTTTCCTGATGGGATGACTATAGATAATCTTACGGGAGTCATTTCCTGGACGCCGACTATAAATCAATGTGATTATCATACCGTTACTTACCTTGTGTCTGATGGTTATAGCAGCGACGAACAACAGTTCTCTATTTACGTTAATCACCCTGCAATGATTGTATCTACACCTCCTGACTCAGCTGAGGTTAATCAGCTTTATAAATATCAGCTAATCGTGGACGATATAAACACAGATGGGGAGCTTACTTACGAACTGATTCATACTCTCGAAGGAATGCAGGTCGCTCACGATGGGAAAATCTCATGGACGCCATCACCTTCTCAAATCAATAATCAGGTTTACACGGTTAAAGTATCAGATGGCTATTCAGAGGTTTTTCAGACAGCTGAGGTGTTTGTAAATATGGCACCTTCAGTCATATCCAAGCCACGACTGGTAGCTCTTACAGATTATTTATACAGTTATCGATTGTCTGTTGAGGATTTAAATGGCGACGATATAAAACTTACTGCTGTAAAAATACCGGAACATTCTAGGTTTGATGAAGAATCAGGCGTTTTTCAATGGAAACCCCGACGAAATCAGAGGGGTTCTCACGACATTATTTTGTCCGCGACAGATGTGCGGGGAGCAACCACCAACCATGAATTTCAAATCTATGTCTTCGAGGATCCCAGCTCAAAGCAATTCATCTCTACAAGCTGGCCCCTGCTTCTTGCTTTTATTGGAGCAATGTTTTCGGTGGGCGTTACAGCGGTTCAGTAGGAGAATATAACTTCTTTTTCTCTAACAACCCTTCAATCAATTGTATTAGTGCTCTGTTTCCTTCTTTTGATGGGATAAAATTAATCTCAAGTGAAAAGAGGGCTGCATCAGTAGAAATCCAATTGTTAATTTTAACAATGTCTTTCTCTGTCGTTATTAAATAATCGGCACCGTTTTTATCACTCAGTAATAGAATTTCTTTCAATTCTTCTTTATTATAGTTGTGATGATCTTCAAATATCTTAAATCCTACAATCTTAACCCCTGTATTTTCAACACTCCTTTTAAATGAAATTGGATCTCCTACCCCACAAAATATAAACGCCTTTTTTCCTTTAACCGTTCGTGTTGGAATTTCCTTACCATTCATCGACACTAATTGATTGTGATTCTCCATTTTACTAAAATATGCTGGAACATTTGATTGAAGAACCTTTCTGCGAATATTTGGGTCTGGCTCCACTAAATTTGTTTTACTCCAAAAAATAATGTCTGCTCTCCGAAGATGAAACCATGGCTCGCGGAGCTTGCCATAAGGAATTAACTTATAAGCTTCTGGCGGATCATTACTGTTTAGCAAAACGATATCAATATCCCGTTCAAGGCTTCGGTGCTGAAATGCATCGTCTAAAAGAATAATATCAGCCGAAAACTTTTCTACAGCATAAAGGCTTCCACGGTACCTATTCTCATCTACAACAATTGGAACCCCAAATAACTTTCTTGCTATTAAGAACGGTTCGTCACCAGACATCTTCCAGCCCGCCTTAATTTTTCTCCCATCCGATACGACGAGCGTACCTGATGACTTTCGTCTATATCCTCTACTAACAATTACTACTTTTAATTTTTTACTGCTTAACAGCCGGGCGATGTAAATCACCGCTGGTGTTTTCCCTGTTCCCCCAACTGATAAATTTCCTACGCTTATCGTTAATGCTGGCACTCGTCGAATTACAAAAAAACCAATAGTATAAAAAAGATTCCGCCAGAATACAACCCCCCAATAGAAAAGGGCAAGCGGGAATAATAAAAATTTTGCCTTACCTTCTGGTAAGCTCATCTGCTTTTTTCATTACAGTGGTTAGGCTGTTTTCTAATTTACTATTAACTTCTTTTATGTTGCTGTTAATATTAACATATATGGGTTCTCCCATAAAAAGACATGTTTTTCCAAAGGGTTTTGGCACCACAAAAGTGTCCCAGTTCCTAATTTCCCACCTCCTGCTTGCTTGACCAGAAACAGGAAGAATCACTGTTTCGGTTCTCGTTGCCGCTTTAACCGCGCCCACCTTCACCTTCCTCTCAGGTCCCTTAGGCCCATCAGGCGTTATTCCAACAACCATGCTTTCTCCTTGTAGCGCTTTAACCATCCTTTTAAATGCCTCTCTTCCACCCCTAGTACTTGAACCTCGAATCATCTTCCATCCAATACTTTCTCCTACCCTTGAAATTATTTCTCCATCTCCATGTAAACTTGCCAGAGCAAAGTAACCGCGGTTTTTAAAGTAAAACACTGGAAATAACAATCGACCGTGCCAACAACAAATGATTACATTTTTTTTGCTTTTCAACGTTTCGAGTAAATATTTTTCATTATAAATTTTTTTACTGTTTAGGTTAAACAGTAACAAGATAAATATCCTTCCTAACATATATTCAACGAACAATAATGTTTTTTTTATAATCAAGATTGGCCCGTGTTTTTATTTAAACTATCGATGATTTTTCCCGCAGCTCTGCTTATTGCACCCGGTTGTCCCAACTGTTTTCTAACCGATATTAACCCTTTAATAATGTCTGTTCTAACCGAACGGTTAGCAATTATTGGTATAATTTTCTCCACAATGTTGTCTGTTGTGGCTTCTTTTTGCAGAAGCTCTGGATAGATTTTCTTTCCAGCAATTAAATTTGTCATTGAAGCATATTTCACTTTTGATAAGGTTTTTGCTATTAACCAGGAAGATGATGACATTTTATAAATCACAACCGCCGGAATATCAAAAAGGGCTGTTTCCAATGAGATTGTTCCAGATGAAACAATCGCTACGTCAGAATAAAGTAGAGCTTTTAATGTTTCATCTATTAAAAATATGCTTTTTTCGTTTCTATTTTTATGTATTATTACATCTGGAGCTTTCCCAACTAATCCTATAGAAGTAATGCCTCTATCATTTAATTTTTTAATTGCCCCAAACATTACATCTACGTGTTTATCTACCTCCTGTTGACGACTGCCCGGAAACAACCCAACAACTGTTTTCTCCTGTGGTATTCCATGATTATAAAAATACTCCTCACGACTAACTAACGGTTTTTCTCGATCTATAAAAGGGTGGCCAACAAAAATAGCACCTACTCCCCGATTTTTATACCACTCTTTTTCAAAGGGGAAAATAGATAAAATTTGATCAACGCATTCTTTTATTATTTTAATACGACCTTCTCTCCAAGCCCATAATTGGGGGGGAATAAAATATGTAATGGGGATTTTTAACTCCTTTAACTTTTTTGCTAAACGCAGGTTAAATCCTGGATAGTCAATTAATATTGCCCGGGCAGGTCTGTTTTTTTTTACTGCTTTCATACAATCATTAAATGCGGATTTTAAAAATATGTATTTATTAATGACTTCAGTAAATCCCATTAACGCCATTTCATCAACGTGGTGTATAAGTGAAACCCCTGCTTCCTTCATCCTGTTTCCACCAATTCCAAAAAAGGTTAGATTGCGTTTTATGTTTAAAAGTTCCGTAACAAGAGCAGAGCCGTGTAGGTCTCCTGACTCTTCCCCCGCAACAATAAATATTTTATTGAATTCAGCCACAATCTTATATGATTTCTAATTTGGGTTTAATATATACGTTTTAATAATGAGCAGAACAATAAAAATTATAATAAGTTGCAACGTACGTTTTTCTGTTTTTAGGGTCAAATGCCACGACATTGGGTCTGTTTTTCCCCCTCCCTTCCAGGGAACTATACGTGGGATAAACCTAGGAACTGATTCAATATACCTTTCGTACTCTTGACCGAATAGGCCAAGTAATGTTTTTTCTTCTAGAAAAATGATTAACAAGTATTGTAAAGAAAAAAATCCAAAAGTTATTATTAACATCTCCCACATATAATTTCCACCTGCAAATAGAACAATACCGGTATAAATGATTACATTGCCAAGATAAAGCGGATTCCTCACATATGCAAAAGGTCCTGATGCACATAGTTTATTTGCTCCCACCTTTCTTGTCCGTGTTAATCCACCTGCGTAACGAACGCTATTTAAACGAACACCCTCTCCCATAATAATTAACAAAATACCTATGTATATAAATAAATTTATAAAATCTGAATAATACAGTATCGCTAAAGCAATTGGTATTGGGGTATATCCTCTATTTTTAAAAAGGAACTGTCTAATGTCTATCATAGGGGGCTTATAAATTACTTGTGATTTATTTATTAATGAATATCTTGCTCAATTTTTTCCTGAACAATTAAAGCCACCTCCAATACATCCCTGCCTTCCTTCCCTGAAACAATGGGCTTGGTTTTCCCCTTAATGGATTCTATAAAATTTTGCATTTCTGCTTTTAGAGCATCTATCTTCTTTACAGGGGGCTTTTCATAAACTATTTGACGCCTTACTCCTCTATATTCCATAAACTCAGAGAGAATTGCTTCAGGATCATCCTCTTGGTTATTTAAAACCCTGTATACATCCGTCAGTCCCTGCAGGAAATCAATTGTCACATACATGTCTCTTTGGAACAGCCTTAGCTTCCGTACCGAGTCTTTTGCAATTCGGCTTGAAGTTAAATTGGCTACCACCCCATTATCAAACCTAATGCGAGCATTGGCAATATCCACAGAATTCGTCATAATTGAAACACCTGATGCATGAACTGTTTTTACTTTCGATTTCACCAGGGCGAGAATTACATCCAGATCGTGTATCATTAAGTCTAGTACAACGGGGACATCTGTCCCCCGTATCGTGTACGGTGACAATCGATGCGTTTCTATATATTTGGGTTTAAGAGGTAGTTTGTCTAATACTAATAGCGCTGGATTCAAACGCTCTATATGGCCCACTTGTATGATAACACTTTTTTGATCTGCCATATTGATAAGTTCGTCTGCCTCCTCAAGATTGTTACATATCGGCTTTTCAATAAATACGTGTTTGCCTGTAGAAATACATTTCTTCGCTACTGAAAAGTGATCTCTTGTTGGGACCACAATAGATAGGGCATCACACTTTTCTATCAAAGCCGATAATGAATCAAAAGCCCTAATGTTGTACGCTTTTGCTATCTCTTTTAATCTCTCTGGTCTAACATCGTATGCCCCAACGAAACAGGCATCTTTCACATTTTTCAGGTGCTTTAAATGGTGTACGCCCAGGCGGCCAACCCCAACTATACCTACATTAATTTTATATTCCTTCATCGCTTTTTTTCCATAGAATATAGAGACTTTCCACAATTAAAAAAAGGGTTAGTAAATAATCAACAAGAGAATACAATTTAAACTTGCTTTTAACCATTAGAATTAACATATTTAAATGAGAGAGGATAAGATAAGAATAATACTTTTTATTAAGACCACCAAAAAATAATTACAATTATTCAAAAGGGGTTAATATGAACGATAACTTAAAATCCACATTTGGATATATAATACTGCTCTGCGCCGTAGTGGGTTTCGTTTTGTCTTTTATTGCATCAGACTTTTTACTTTCTATTCTTTTTATTGTGGGGGGTGTAATGTTCTGGCTGATTTACATAAATTCAGTGCAGGCTACCATTCATAGATCAATTGGCGCTGTTTTAATTATCTTTGGTTTCTTTTTAGCGTTCTCAGTTTTTACTGCGTTTGGTCTTGAACAAGATATATGGGGTGGATATCATTTTAAAGAAGATGGTACAATCCTGTCAGTTGTTGTTTTGTTCTTCTCTATAATGCCTGGTTTAGTGTATTACTATTTATCTCGAAACAAACTGGGTGTTTTCCCTCCCCACGCTCAACCCTCTCCCAAAGTCAGAGAGTCAAAGGAAATATCCACAAAAAAGGGATATGTCTCCCCTCAAGACTATGAAGAGCTAGAATATTATTATGAACCATTGGAATATCCAGAAGAATATGAAGAAGAATATGAAGAAGAATATGCTTACGAGGGAGAAGAAGAGGAAGAATAAATTTTCACGAATATAACTTTTTTATTATTATGGGCAACGTTGGTTGCCCTTTTTTATCTGGCTAAAATTTCACGGCTTTGATGAGATAAATCAAACCTATCTCGTTTATACCACGCCCCCCGAAACTCAATTGCTGTATTATCTCTGAGGGGATAAATAATGTAAATTATATATTATTGCTAATCTGAAATATAATCAAACTGATTATTTATAATTGTGACTTTGATCACACTTTTAGCGAACAACTTTGTACTGATGTTGATATATATTTTCCGCCTTATCCACTGCTATAATTTTTTCGAGCATAATTGGTATTTCACTGTCCAAGGAATGAAACAAGGGTACTGCGTTCTCTGAGAATATGCGGGGATGAACTGTCAAATAAATATGAGTAAAATAGTCAATGAATAAAGAATTTGTTCTGGCGCCACCTGCAATGAAACATCTTTCTGTCTTGACTGTCTTAAGTGTTTCCTCGGGGATAATAGATCGATTAATAATTATGACGCGCCGTCCTATCAGGTCTTCTTTAAGTAATTTTGCTGTTGTTGATCCAAATATAACTGTCTGTCCAATTGTCTGTTTTTTAAAAAGGTGGCGGTCTTTTGACCAAGTTGTCGCGTCTTTTGTATTTCGGGCGATCTTTCCGTTTAGGGTAACTGCGGCGATCAAAATAATATCCATTATTTGTCCCCTAAATACTCTGTTTGGGCTCTCCTCATTTTCATTTTTATACTATAATTTGATTCCTGATGTTATCAACCTTTCTGCTGAATGCTTTATCTGTCTTCATTTTAGACTTAACAGTCCTACAAGCATGAATAACCGTTGTATGATCCCTTCCACCAAAGTGCATTCCAATGTTCACAAGAGACGTATTAACTATCTCTCGACTTAGGTACATAGCAATCTGCCTTGTAAGAGCTATTTCCATTTTTCGGCCTTTTCCAATCAGTTTCGCTTCTGGAAAATTTGTAATCGTGCTAACTTTCTTTATAATGTCGTCAATTGTTACATTTTGAGAGTTTAAGCTTCCCAGCGTTTCTTTCAGGGCTTTTTTAGCAAGATCTATATCAATATCTTTATGTGAAAGTGACGAGTGTGCCAGTATTTTTATTAGAGCTCCTTCCATTTCACGAATGTTCTCTTGTATATTTAAGGCTATAAACTCTGTAATTTCATAGGGAATCTCAAGGCCGTCTTCTTCTGCTTTTTTCTGTAAAATAGCAATCCTTGTTTCAAGATTTGGAGGTTGAATATCCACAATTAATCCTGATTGAAATCTAGATATAAGACGATCTTTTAATCCAGATAGCTCGCTTGGGTGTCTGTCTGTTGTTAGAATAATTTGTTTCCCTTGCTGATATAACTCGTTAAATGTATGAAAAAATTGTTCCTGTGTTTGTTCTTTCTTCTGTAAAAACTGTATGTCATCTATTAAAAGAACATCTGTTTTACGATACCTCGAAGAAAATTCTGTTGTTTTATTGTTTTGAATCGCATAGATAAAATCTAAAGTAAACTTTTCGCTTGTTGTATAATTAGCTCTTTTATCTTTATGCTTATTAATCACATAATTCCCAATAGCCTGAAGTAGGTGTGTTTTCCCAAGCCCTACCCCTCCATAAATAACCAATGGATTAAACGATGTTTGCCCGGGAGATTCTGCGACAGACATTGCTGCTGCCTTTGCAAATTGATTGTTTGTTCCTTCAACAAAATTATCAAAATTATACCTCTTATTTAATTTACTATTTCTATCGTATCGAGCTTTTTCAATGAATTTATTATCACTATTATTTTTCCTGTCTTTTTCTGTTAATTGTTCCCCCACAACAATGCTATATCTTACCTGAATTTCTCTTTCTGTTATTTTTTTTAAATTGTCCAGTATCAATTTTCTATAGTGATTATCAATCCATTCATAATAAAATTGACTGGGTACTTCTATGGTTAAAATTTCTCCATTTATTCCTACAGATTTAATTGGTTCAAACCATGTTGAGAAGGATTGTCCCGGAATTACAACCCTTATCTTGTTTTTTACTTCTTCCCAGATATTATTATGTGACTGTTTTTCTATGTTATCCACAATTTATCCCCACTCTGTTTTTAAAAAAATTTACCTTATTAAGTCTTTGTTCAACAAGTAAAATTTGTCTTGAAAACATTTTTTTAGTGAAATATATATAATTTGATTTAAACTTATAAATTCTGTATCTTATCGGCGTTAAAATTAAGCAATAATTATGAAAAGAACCTATCAACCAAGTAAAAGGAAAAGGAAGAACCGACACGGATTTCGAAGTCGTAGTGCCTCTCCTGAAGGCAGAAAAGTGTTATCACGTCGAAGAACAAAAAGAAGAAAAAAGCTTTCTGCATAATTTTTTTAAAGATTTAAATAATCCACAATGATATAATAGATATCTTATAAAACAAAACTTCTGTTTTTTTTCACCATCATTATTAATATGCACATTACAAAACATTGGAAAGCCATAAATAATAATTATTTTTTCATCAGTATATATAATGTATTTAATAAATATTTATCAAAATTTGTTGTCTTAATAATTCGTTTCTATCAAGTTATAGTATCCCCATTTTTTCCACCTTCTTGCAGATTCCATCCAACCTGCTCTCAATACTCAATTGATTCTTTTAATAAACACTCGATTTTTAAAGCACTTATTTTATCTATTAAGCGCCTCCTTCGTTGTCACCCGTTTAATGCCGGTGGTTACGATCCGGCACCCTAATTGATATGGATAAAAGAACATTACTCGCATTTTTTCTTATTGCTCTCATACTAATCTTTTTACCAAAATATTATGATCTAATACCCCCACAACCAACAAAGAAAAGCTCTGATGAAATTATACCCCCTCAAAAACCCACAGAAAAGATCACAAACAACACTGGTTTAACCAGAATAGACTCACCACAAGTTAAGACGGGAAGGGAACCCCAATACGAATCTTATGAAGAAGAACAAATTACTATAAAAACAAACCTTTATGAAGCAGTAATATCTTCCATTGGCGGAGGCTCAATTGTTTCTTATAAATTGAATAATTATCTTTTTTATGATTCCTCGTATGTAAATCTTATTGATAAAAATAATCTGTCAAATCTAATTATAAATTTTATGTCCATTGACGGAGATAAAATAACTTTAAACAATTCATGGGAAACAATTTCTAAATCACTATATATAGATGCTACAATTCGACCACAATCAATTTCCTTTAAAACCTTATTTAATGGTCAGCTCATATATAAAACCCTTACATTTAATCCAAATTCTTACAAAATAAGTGTTGATACTGATTTAACAGCTATTCAAAATTACATATCACATGGTATATACGCGCTTATGTGGAAGGGCGGTCTTCCAGTAACAGAAAAAAATGTTAAAGATGATTTATACTATTTTAAAGGATATTTTTATCAAGGCGGGGATTTACATACACAAAAAATTAAAAGTAGCACCCTTAAAATGGAACGAAAAATTGGTAATACCATCTGGGTTGCTATTAGATCAAAATACTTTGTTTCTGCATTAATACCTGAGGTTCCTGCTCAAAGTATCGAAATTGGCGGTTATCAAACTGAATTAAAATACAAACATAAAAAAAGTGTGTATAACACAAATCTTTTTCAAAATATCAGCTCTTCCACTTCTATTACATTATACCTCGGACCACTAGAATATAACCGGATTAAAAATCTCGGTGTTAATCTTCATAGTATTATGAATTTTGGTTTGAGTTTTATTCGACCCATCTCCCGTGGCGTGTTATATCTGTTGAAATCTATGCACAAATTCATACCTAATTATGGCGTGTTACTTATTATTTTTTCAATAGTTGTAAAAATTATAGTTTATCCATTAACGAAAAAGAGTTATCAGTCCACACGTGAAATGCAGACAGTCCAACCTCTAATCGCTAAACTTCGTTCAAAATATAAGAACGATCCTCAGAGATTAAACAAAGAAACCATGAAGCTTTACAAAGAACATGGTGTTAATCCCCTTGGCGGTTGTATCCCGATGTTGATTCAAATGCCTTTGCTGTTTTCTTTGTTCATTGTATTTAGAACAACAATTGAGCTCCGAGGGGCTCCATTTATGCTCTGGATTAAAGATCTATCCGCTCCTGACACTATTTTATATTTGCCAACATCAATACCTATTTACGGGGATCAAGTAGCAGTTTTGCCAATATTAATGGCGATATCCATTTTTCTACAACAGAAAATGTCTGGTGTACAAGCCCAAGCTCAACAGAAATATATGATGTATTTTATGACGGTATTCTTCTTCCTTTTATTTAACAGCTTTCCCTCTGGTTTAAATCTCTATTATACTTTATTCAATATCCTTACAATTGTTCAGCAAAAATATTTTATACCTAAACCTGCGACTCAATTAACTAGTAAACAATAGGGCTTTCATATTAAATGCTTGCTGGTATTACAAATACCGTCGCTGCTATTTCAACGCCACCAGGTATTGGAGGTATCGCTGTTCTACGCATATCAGGACCAAAATCTATTGAAATCGCTGAGCGGCTTACAAAAAAATCACGTAAAGATATTAAAACCCGCTACGCTTTGTTTTCTCGGTTATACTCATCATTAGATCAGGAGGTTGACCAAGGGATAGTTATATACTACAAAAACCCTGATTCTTACACAGGAGAAGATGTTGTAGAAATTTCCTGTCATGGGGGGATTGTTATAAGCAATGTCTTACTCGAAGCTTGTATTGATTTAGGTTGCGACCTTGCTGAACCGGGAGAATTCACAAAGAGAGCATTTTTAAATGGAAAAATAGACCTAACTCAGGCTGAGTCAGTTGCGGGAATAATTTCATCAAGAAGTAAACTCGGGGAGAAAATCAACTATAAAAACCTCAGCGGTAAATTATCAAAAACATTAAACAGCATAAAAGAGCGATTATTACATATTATAACTATAATTGAGCTAGAATTGGATTTTTCTGATGAGGAAATAGAGCCAACTCCTATAGAAAAAATTAAATCCCAATTGGATTCTTTAATTGATATATCTCAACGTCTAATTAACAGCTATCATACGGGTAGAATATTAACTGATGGGGCAATTGTCACAATTATTGGTGATACTAATGTGGGAAAATCAAGTATTTTAAACACTATTATTTCAGAAAAACGCGTTATTGTTTCTGAAGAACCCGGAACAACTCGTGATGCTGTTGAAGTATACTATCAAATAAATGGAATACCTTTAAGGCTTTTTGATACAGCCGGTATTCGTCTACCTAAAGATCCTATTGAAAAATCCAGTATTGCTGTTTCAAAAAAATTTATAGATAAATCTGACTTAATAATTTGGGTTTTTAGTGCAACAGATACAATATCACATGTCTTCGATAAAATTAATTCTCGAGATTTTAATTCTCCATTTATTCTTGTAATAAATAAAATTGATCTTGTGAATATTGACGAAATATTTAAAGACGTTAATTTTAACGGATTTAATCCCACATTTGTATCCGCTAAAACAGGTAAAAATATAAGGTCAATTGTAAGTAAAATTTTTAACCATTTATCTGTATCAGAAAAAACAATATCAAACGAGGTTTTTATTACAAACGCCAGACAAAAAGATGCCATACAAAATTGTGTTAAATCTCTCAACCTTGCCCATAAATCAATTATTAAAGAAAAAGAGGGTGATCTTATTGCATTAGATCTGCGTGAAGCACTAAGTCAAATTGATCGCATTTTAGGTGTTACTACTGCCGACGAAATTATCAATAATATTTTTTCAAATTTTTGTGTAGGAAAGTAATTGTTTCACGTGAAACAATTTCAAACTATTGTCGTTGGCGGAGGTCATTCTGGCGTGGAAGCGTCCCTTGCATCTGCACGAATTGGATTAAAAACTGCACTTGTTACTATTGATTTTTATTCAATAGCAAGAATGTCTTGCAATCCTGCAATTGGTGGATTAGCAAAAGGTCATCTTGTTAGAGAAATTGATGCTCTTGGTGGAGAAATGGGTGTGGCAGCAGATCTAACGGGTATCCAATTTAAAACCTTGAATAAGTCAAAAGGTCGTTCCGTCTGGTCTCCTAGAGCTCAAATTGATAAAATCAAATACACATCGCTTATTCAGGAAAAATTATTAAAAAATAACAATATTACTATTATTGAAGATGAGGTGGTATTGCTCATTATCCATGGAGACGTTATTAAAGGTGTAAAGTTACGATCCGGGAAAAAATTATTTTCTGAAACCGTCATTCTTTCCTGTGGAACATTTCTTAATGGTTTAGTTCACCTGGGTCGCAAAAAGATTAAAGCTGGAAGAATGGGTGAAGAAGCGAGCGAAGGCATTACTGAGCACCTTGTTTCTCTTGGGTTTAAGGCTGGAAGGTTAAAAACGGGAACTCCACCTCGTATAAATAAAAACACTATCAACTATTCTACATTAAAGTCTAGTTATGGCGACACTAATCCATTTCCATTTTCATTTAGAAATAACAAGTTTTTTCCACTAAATATTCCATGTCATATAGCTTATACAAATTCCATAACACATGAAATTATCATGGAGCATATCCACGAATCACCGATGTACTGTGGCGAAATCAAAGGTATTGGCCCACGATACTGTCCGTCAATAGAAGATAAAGTAGTTAAATTTTCCGATAAGCCTTTTCATCAATTGTTTCTTGAGCCTGAATGGTGGGGTTCGGATCAGATTTATGCAAACGGTTTCTCTACTAGCCTACCTGAAAAAATTCAGCTAAAAGCACTAAGAACTATTAGTGGCTTGGAAGAGGTTGAGTTTATTCGCCCTGGTTATGCCATTGAATATGATTTTTTCCCACCATCCCAATTAAAATCAACGCTTGAATCAAAAGATATAAAAGGTCTTTATTTTGCTGGTCAAATAAATGGTACATCAGGATATGAAGAAGCAGCTTCTCAAGGAATAATCGCCGGTATAAATTCGGCACAATATATACTGGGGAAGGAACAAATTGTCCTCTCTAGAGACCAGGCTTACATTGGAGTATTAATTGACGACCTTATAACAAAAGACACTATTGAACCGTACCGCATGTTCACCTCTAGAGCAGAGTTTAGATTGATGCTTCGCCATAGTAATGCCAACCGAAGATTATCAAGAATCGGCTTTGAGGTCGGCCTGTTATCTTCTGATGATTATCAATTTATTCTTAGTCAAATACAATTTGTAGATAAATATCTTGATGCAATTAAATGTACGTCTGTTCGTAAAGATGTCGCCAATCAATTATTACTATCCGTTGGTGAATCACCAATAAGAGAAAGAGTTGCTGCCTCAAGTCTAATAAAACGTCCTAAAGTAAGTATAAAGCACCTTATCAATCATAGTATATTATTACCGCCAGATAATTTTTACCCTTCACATTTATCTCAAGAATTACTAGAGGAGGTAGAAACGACTATTAAATATGATGGATATATCAAACGGCAGGTTCGCCATGTCGCTTTTCTTAAAAAAAACGAGGGCATGAACATTCCGAAAAATTTTGACTATCGTTCAATTTCCGCCTTATCAAATGAATCTAAAGAGAAACTTATGTTTGTTCGCCCAGAGAATTTAGGACAAGCTTCAAGAATATCTGGAGTGTCACCATCAGACGTTTCAGTTCTTTCCGTTTTATTAGCACATAAACAATGAGTGTTTCACGTGAAACAAGTAATCTAAAGCATGACAATCCGTTATTTAACTATATTAAAATACAATCCCTTATAGTCAAATGGATAAAATCGTTCGAGCAAACAAATGGTGGGGCTCGTTTGCTTAATGTTAATTTATCTTTAATACCAACATTAATATTTTTACTACACGAAAAGTTTAAACGCCAAATCGTCTGCTTTGTTGACCCCGTTTATCCCGTTGAACTAATTAATCAAGAATTTACATATATTAAAAACCCCGTTATTTCTTGTTTTCCCCCAATTACTTCAAGTTCTAATCCAACTTCTCCTGAAGTAAGATTTAGACAACAAGCTGTTGAATATCTTCTGTGCGGAAAGAAATCAATTTTAATTTGTTCAAAAAAATCTTTTAATGATCTAATTAATATCAGCCTTGATAAAAACAATCATAATAAGGGAATAGCTTTGTCTGTGGGCGAAACTCAGCCAATTACTCATTTAAAGTCTTTACTTTCACTTTGGAAATATGAAAATGTTGATACTACTGCATTACCCGGACATTTTACCGTGAGGGGCTGTATCTTTGACGTCTACCAACCTTCCAAAAAATATCCTATAAGAATCGAGTTTGATGGAAATACAATAATTTCAATAAGACATTTTGATCCTATTACTCAGATATCATTAGAAAATGACCATATTAGTAATACTCGGTTATTCCCACTATTTGAAAATCTCACCCCAAACACAAGCGGAATATCTATTAAAAATCTCATAACAAATCCTTACTTAAGTTTAAACCTTGAGTTATCAGCTGGAAAACAAATATTTAACATTTCACCGGCGAAATCTGATAATAATATATTTATAGATCTCAGTTGTATATCCAAAACCAAACCTTCATCATCTCTTTTAGCAACAAAGGAGTTGATAGCACAAGATATTGATAATTTTAGTGTTAAGGTGTTCATATCGACAGAAACACTTGTTCAAGAAGAATATTTAAAAGATCGAATTGGGAATAAACCTATCTACTTTTCATCTCCTTACAGCGATAGTTTTTTTAGTAAAAACCTTGGTGTTTCTCTTTATACATACCATCACATTGTTGGTAAGCCAAAGAAACGATTGTCGCCTTGGATTTTAAGTAGCAAACATAAAGTTAGTTACTCAAAAATTGATGATTTCAGCTGGAACGAGGTTCTTGTTCACGAAAATTATGGAATCTGCCGATATCGGGGTCTTGAGAGTATAGAGACATCTTGGGGAATTAAAGATTGTGTTGCTTTGAAATTTAAAGACAGCGGAAAAGTTTATGTTCCCACAGAAAATATTTCTCTTGTTCATAAATTTGTTAGCTCCAGCAGGAAAGCGCCCCAACTCTCCAGTCTTGGTTCTACTCAATGGGAAAAACAAAAGCAGCGTTCGAGGAAAACCGCTGAAAAAATCGTTACTGAGTTTATCTCCTTATATGCTACAAGAAGAAATACTTCCGGGTTTGTTTTTTCTCGTGATACCTCTCTACACTATGATCTTGAAAGTTCTTTTCCATATGAAGAAACAGGGGACCAGATAAAAGCGTGGCATAAAATTAAACGGGATATGGAGACCTCCATCCCTATGGATAGACTGCTGTGTGGTGATGTTGGTTTTGGAAAAACAGAAGTTTCAATAAGAGCCACATTTAAAGCTTGTTACGATGAAAAACAGGTTGCGATCCTTGCCCCAACAACTATCCTTGCAAATCAACATTATCTCAACTTTTCTGAGCGGTTGTCTCCTTATGGTATCACAGTTGAACTTCTTTCAAGGTTCAGGACAAAAAACAGCCAAAAGGCTCTTGTCAACGATTTGTCTGGGGGAAAGATTGGAGTTGTTATTGGAACACACCGACTTTTATCTAAAGATGTAAAGTTTTTTGATCTTGGTCTTCTTATTATTGATGATGAGCACCGCTTTGGTGCACGCCACAAAGAAAAAATAAAACATATGAAAACATCTGTTGATGTTTTATCAATGACGGCAACCCCCATACCGAGAACACTCTATCTTTCTCTTGCTGGTGTACGAAACATCTCAAAAATTGATACTCCGCCTGTTGAGCGACTTCCGATTATTACAAAAATCGTGCGAAAATCAGACAAAATAATATCCGAAGCCATAATGAAAGAAATTCGTAGAAACGGCCAAGTGTTTTTTATTCACAATAGGGTTGTAAATATCGATATAATCACTGAAAAACTACAAAGGCTTCTACCAGGTGTTACATTTTCCTACGCCCATGGGCAGATGGATGGAAGGTTGCTTGAAAAAACAATGAGAAACTTTCTAAACAGGAAATTTGATGTTCTTGTTTGTACAACAATAATTGAAGCAGGCATTGATCTGCCCAACGTAAATACAATCATCATAAATAATGCTCATACGTTTGGTCTTTCTCAGCTATACCAGATACGCGGAAGAGTGGGAAGGGGCAATCTTCAGGCATATTGCTATCTTCTCCTTCCAGCGCATCATTGTATTTCAACTGAAGCGCATTCAAGGTTAAGAACAATGGAAAATTATTCATACTTGGGTGCTGGTTATCATATATCTATAAAGGATATGGAAATTCGAGGAGCCGGAAACATTTTCGGTATAGAACAGAGCGGCCATATAAATTCCATAGGTTTACATTTGTTTAATAAGCTTGTACGGGAAGAAATTGCTAAACAAAAAAATGAACCTATGGCCGGTCGACGAGATGTTCATATTTCAGTAGAAGGATCATCCTTAATTCCAAACGATTATATTTCTGATACATCAGAAAGGCTTATACTATACCGCAGACTTGGAAATGTCCAATCCTCAGAAGAAGTTTTTTCTATTGGAAATGAAATAAGAGACCGATACGGCCCCATGCCCCAAGCTGTAAATAGTCTGCTAATTTCCTCGCTTGTCTCTGTTTCCTCACATCATATTGGATTAAATCAAATTAATATCACATCTTCTGGAATATCTGCTGTTTTTAACAGAAAAGATACAACGTCTAAAATGTTAGATGATTTTACAATAATACAAGATTTAATATTATCAAAGGGAGTTGAGCATATATTTAAAGAAGCGAAAGATAATAACATAGAATTGAAAGTTAATACTAATTCTTTGCAAGATTCACTATCAATTACAAAATATCTCTTTGAAACAGATTTAAAAAAGGCATAATTTTAAAAGCTATTTCACCAAAAAGATCTGATGTTGTTTAAGAAACATAAAATGTTACTCTTTTTATTGTGTACAATTCTAATAGGTTGTACTCAACAAAACAATGAAGATATCATTATAGTGAGCGTTAGCAATTCTTATCTAACACCTGAAAACTTTTTCAAGTTATATCCTGACATAAATGCTAACTCAACAAAAGTTGAAATAGACCAGCGATTAAATGATTGGATTGAATCTGAGCTGCTTTATCAAGCTGCTTTAAATTTAGAACTTAGCCGCGATGAAGTTCTTTCCCAAAAATTAGTTCAGTATCGTCGCGATCTTTTAGGAAACGCTTTTTTAAACCTTTATTTTGATGAATATCTTTCCGTTTCTACTGATGAAATAAGGGAATATTACCATAAAAACCGGAATGGTTTCAAAAGAAACTGCGACGAGGCTCGTATTATTCATTTTGTTCTTAAAGATGAGTCAACCGCATTTGATGTTAAAAATACTCTCTTATCCTACGATGGTTCTGCCAGACAATCTCTTCTTGAAAATTATAATGTTGATATCGATATTGTTTCTGAATCTTCTATCATTCCTCAGTTAAAGAATCATTTATTTGGGAAACATATTAAATCAAGGGGCGTATTTGGACCTTACAAAACCAATTACGGATATCACATTGTAGAAATTTTAGATCGTTATCTTAAAAATAGCTATATAGGAATTGACAGGGTTTATGATGACATAGTACATCGCTTATTAGAACAAAAACGAGAATTATTATACACCGCTTTGATAGACAGCCTTAGGAATTCCTATGGTGTTTCCATAAATAAAACAGTTATAGATGAGTATAAATAATGTCACACAGATTTATTAAACATTTACATATTTTCATAATATCCCTGTTATTCCTCCCATTAACTTCTACTAATCCTCAAGAAAATATAATAGATGGTGTCGCTGCCATTATTGGCGATCAAATCGTTTTAAAAAGCGATGTTTTACAAATTGTACAGATGGCAGCAATCGAGAGAAAAACTGATCCATCAAACCAAGAGGAAATCTCTCGCCTTCAAAATCAAGCTCTGCAAAACCTAATAGATCAAAAAATTATACTTGAAATTGCAGAAGCGGAAAGTATTGAAGTCAAAGGAAGAGAGATAGACACAGCCCTAGAGCAGTATATAAACTCAATTGTTTCACAAGCTGGCTCTGAAAATCGTGTTGAAGAAATGGTTGGTAAATCAATAAGGCAGTTAAAAAGGGAGCTCTGGTCTGATATTAAAGATCAATTGGTTATTGAACGTTTCCGAGAAACAATAATTACAGACATAACTTTAACTAAAAATGAGGTGGAAGATTTTTATTATCAATACAAAGACAGCCTTTCTGCATTGCCTACTTTATACAATCTTCAACACATCCTTTTTAAGATAGAACCGGGAAAAAAATCCAAAAGTGAAAACTATCATAAAATGGAAATGATTAAAGAGAGAATCCTCATCGGGGAGGATTTTTCTGAAATAGCAAAAAAATATTCACAAGATCCCGGTTCTGCAAAATTTGGAGGTGAGTTGGGTTTTGTTGAGAGAGGTACTTTTGTTCCTAATTTTGAAGAAGTTGCCTTTTCATTGCAGGAAAATGAAATCAGTGAAATTGTTGAAACTCCATTTGGATATCACATTATTCAACTTTTAGAGAGGAGGGGAGATAAAGTTAATGTTCGTCATATTTTGATAGTACCACAACCAAGTAATGAGGACATAGACAGTTTATATGCATTTATCTCATCTGTTCGTGATAGTATTATTGAAACTGATGACTTTGAAACATTTGCGAAAATTTACAATGAAGATCCTTTATTAAATGATACCAATGGTAATCTTGGGTGGATAAATCCACAAACTTTTCTTTTTCCTGAAATTTCCAAAGTTTTATCAAGATTAAAAATAAACGAAATATCCTATCCAATTCGCTTTAAAAACAGTTATCACCTGGTTCGAGTAATTGATATAAGAGAAGGAGGTTCACCAGACTTAGAAAGACATTGGACTGAAATAGAAAATATTGCTTTAATGAATAAACGAAATGATTATTTTAATGACTGGATAGGTAATGCAAGAAAAAATATTTTTGTAAAAAAATACGTTTCAGAAACACCCTATTAAACTTTACGTCATTATTTACATTTTTTCCACATCTTATAAACAAGAAGATGTATTTTATCAACAATTTGAGTTTATGAGATTACAATTTCAGTTATTCAATGATTTTTCCACTTTTTTTATAACCTTAATCACATAAAGTAAAACGTTAAAATTTAGTATTAATTAAAGTTTTGATTATTAGTAACACGGATTTAAGGGGAAATTATCAACAGAAAAACTTTTATATAATTAATGTTTTATTATGTTTAAATATTTATTTTTAGAGTGATTATTATCTGATGTGAATAGTAAAAAACTATTGGTAATAACGAACATTTATGACTAAAATGTTTTAATTAAATAGGGTTTAAATCAACAGGAAATTTTTAAGAAAACTCGCTTAAAAAAGGTTAGAAAATGAAAATAACTATAACTAAACAAAAACTTTTAGAAACACTTCAACAAATCTCAAAAGCAACCCCAACCAGATCTACAATTCCTATATTAAATTGCGTTTTATTTTCAACTGAAAATAAAAGTCTAATCTTAAGAGCAACGGATCTTGAACTGACAATGGTTATGTCAATTGATACAAAAATAGAAGAAACTGGTGAAATAGCAATACCTTATAGAACACTTTTTGATATTACAAGTGCTATGCCTGATACAGATATAACTTTTACTGTTGATCCTGAAAATAAAATAACTATTCAAACAAACTTTGGGAAATACGATATTGAAGGTGTAAGTGCAGAAGAGTTTCCATCAATTCCAGAAGTAGACAACAAAAAGGAAGTTTCTCTAAAACCTACCATAATTTCAAGACTGATAGAAAAAACAACGTTTGCTTTAAGCGCTGATGAGCTCAAGCCAGCTCTTCTGGGAACATTGTTTAGGTTTCGAGAGGATGAAATAACATCTGTAGCAACAGATGGTCATAAATTATCTATTTGCTCAAGAAGAGATTATACATCTAAGGGATATATTGGTGATGTAATTGTTCCGAAAAAGTTTTTAACGATTTTGCCGCAATATCTTAACAACGAAGAAGACACAACTCTATGGGTTGGAGAAAATCATGTCATGGTGTCTTTTGAAAACTTAACAATTTTTTCAAGAATAATTGATGAAAGCTATCCAGATTATCGAGGCGTAATTCCTGAGGAAAACGATAAAATTGTAAAGGGAAATAGAGAAGGATTAATTGCATCGGTAAAAAGAGTATCTATATTTTCAAATAAAAGCACCAAGCAAATTGCACTTCATTTATCTTCAAAAGGTAGCAAGATTACCACCGAAGATCCAGAAACTGCAAGCAGCGCCAAGGAAGATATTGAGCTTGAATATAACAATGAGGATTTGATAATTGGATACAACGCCACATTTTTAATAGAGCTTTTGTCTCATATAGATACTGAGAAGGTTATATTAAAATTGAAAACCCCAATTAGCGCAGGACTTGTATTCCCAGAAAACCAGGAAGATAACGAGGATCTTACTTTGCTTATCATGCCTATGCGCATGAGTGAATAAATTTTGTGAGGAATAATTTCAAGCTGTTTTTGTATAGACGAGCATCGAGACGCACTTTAATATTTTATCTTCCTTTTTTATTGTTATAAACCAAAGAATCAACAGTAGAACTATTACTACTGAAGGTTATATAAAACAATGAAGTCTTCATGCTACACGTGAAACTAACCAGTGTGTTCCCGACAAATCGATAGGGCTGTCAAGGAAGGATGAAAAAGCTAAAATTAGCGATTGAGGAACTCCTAAGTAAAACCGGAATAGAAAAACCAGTTCAGCAAAACAAAATTTTTATTATATGGGAAGATATTGTTGGAGAAATGATTGCTAAGAATACAGAGCCCGAGGAAGTAAAACACGGAGTACTTATTGTAAGAACTGCTACTTCTGTTTGGAGGAATGAACTTGCTATGATGAAAAAAGAAATAATGAAAGAGATAGACCGTCAATTGGGAGAGGGCATTATCAAGGATATACGATTATTATGAGCGCAAGAAAGAACGCAGATACCACAAAAGATTACAGCGCTGAAAAGATAACTGTCTTAAAAGGTCTTGAGGCGGTACGTAAACGTCCTGCGATGTATATTGGCGATTTAGGAAAAAGAGGACTTCATCATCTTGTGAATGAAGTTGTTGATAATAGCATTGATGAAGCACTCGTTGGTCATTGCACAAAAATCATTGTGACAATTCACAAGGATGGGTCGGTCAGCGTTCAGGATAATGGTAGAGGAATACCCGTTGACATTCACAAGGAAGAAAAAAAGCCAGCTCTTGAGGTGGTGATGACGGTTCTTCATGCTGGCGGTAAATTTGACAAAGGCAGTTATAAAGTTTCTGGTGGATTACATGGCGTAGGTGTATCTGTGGTAAACGCACTTTCCAGTCGTTTGATTGCTGAAGTATGTCGCGACGGTAAAAAATATCTCCAAGAATATGGGAAAGGTAAAACAAAAACAAAGCTTAAAGAAACAGGAAAAACAAGAAAAAAGGGTACATATATTAGGTTTTATCCAGATGAGGAAATTTTTAAAGAGATCGTTTGGAGTTTTAATATTGTCTCAGATAGACTCCGAGAGCTTGCCTATTTAAACAGCAATCTGGAAATTACTATAGTTGATGAACGTGAGGATCTAAAAAAAGAAGAGAAATATAAATACAAGGGTGGATTAACTGATTTTGTAAAATTTCTTGATGGTCAAACCCATCCATTACACAATAAAGTAATCACGATTAAGAAGGTTAAAGGAGAAACCCCTATTGATGTTGCCCTCAGGTATAATGACGGTTACACCGAGAACATTTTAACTTTTGTAAATAATATAAATACGGTGGAAGGCGGAACACACCTGTCAGGATTCAGGTCAGCCCTTACAAGGGCATTCAATAACTATGCCATAAAAAACAATCTATTAAAGGGGTCAAAAGGAGAGAAGATCAAGCTTGGTGGTGAAGATTTTCGTGAGGGTTTAACGTCAATTCTTTCAGTAAAGGTTGCAGAGCCGCAATTTGAGGGGCAGACAAAAACGAAACTTGGAAATGGAGAGATAAAAGGAGTTGTTGACTCCATCGTATTTGAGGGGCTGCAGGACTTTTTGGAACAAAACCCCCCAATAGCCAAGCGCATTATAGACAAAGCAGTTATGGCAGCTCGAAGCCGAGCGGCAGCAAAAAAAGCACGTGAGTTAATCAGGCGCAAGAGCACATTGGATAGTGGTGCATTACCGGGTAAACTGGCGGACTGTTCGAACCGGGACCCAGCGATGTGTGAACTTTTTCTGGTGGAGGGAGATTCTGCAGGAGGATCTGCGAAGCAGGGGAGAAACCGTCGCTTTCAAGCAATTTTACCTCTCAGGGGGAAGGTCATCAATGCAGAAAAAGCGAGAGTAGACAGGCTACTTGCCAACAATGAAATTCAATCGATCATCACCGCAATTGGTGCAGGATTTGGGGGCGATCCTGATGATGAAGGTAAAAAAGCAAGCTCAGATTTTGATATCGATAAGCTCCGATATCACAAAATTGTTATTATGACCGATGCTGACGTAGACGGGAGTCACATAAGAACCTTGCTATTAACCTTTCTGTATAGAAAAATGCAGGACCTCATTACTAACGGTAACATCTATCTAGCACAACCACCACTGTATAGAATTAATCAGGGGAAGAAAGAATTATATGCATATGATGATAACGAATGTGATATTTACATTGAGCGTTTTAAGCGGGAAAGTAAGACAAAAAAGGTAAACATCCAGAGATACAAAGGGTTGGGAGAGATGAACCCTGAGCAGCTCTGGTCCACCACAATGGATCCCGAGAGGAGAACGTTGATTCAGGTAACAATTGAGGATGCAGCAGAGGCAGCAAAAACTTTTACTGATTTAATGGGACGTGATGTGGAAGCGAGAAGGAAATTTATCGAAACAAATGCGCGATTTGTTGTAAACCTTGATGTGTAGCGGGGAACGAAATGGTTGATAGAACAGGAATGTCCAGGGAAATGACGATAGGTCGCGACATCGTTGAAGAGATGAGGGAGAGCTATCTCAACTATTCCATGTCCGTTATTGTAGCACGGGCTCTGCCGGATGTGAGGGATGGATTAAAACCGGTACATCGCCGAATTCTTTTCGGCATGAATGAACTGGGGGTTCACTGGAACCGAGGATATAAAAAATCTGCAAGAATCGTTGGCGACGTGTTGGGTAAATATCATCCTCATGGCGATAGTTCGGTATATGATGCTCTTGTGAGAATGGCGCAAGATTTTTCCATGCGATATCAGATTGTTGATGGCCAGGGGAACTTTGGGTCTATTGATGGAGACAATGCAGCGGCGATGCGTTACACCGAAGCCCGAATGACGCGATTAGGAAGTGAGATGCTCCAGGATCTAGATAAGGACACGGTAAATTGGGCATTGAACTTTGATGAGACTTTAAACGAACCAAATGTTCTGCCAACTACAATACCCAATCTTTTGATTAACGGCGCTGAAGGAATAGCCGTGGGTATGGCAACTAAAATACCCCCTCACAACCTCAGGGAAATTGTTAATGGCCTTATAGCTTTAATTGACAGTCCGGAGATGTCCGTTGATGATTTGATGGCGTATATAAAAGGTCCAGATTTTCCCACAGGAGCCAGCATCTACGGAATTAAAGGGATAAAGGATGCATATGAAACCGGGCGAGGTAAGCTTATTGTTCGTGCGAATGCCTTCATAGAAACGTCAAAGCGTGGCAGAGAAAGCGTTATAATCAGCGAGCTGCCGTATCAAGTGAATAAAGCAAACCTCATTGAGAAAATTGCTGAGCTTGTGAGGAACAAAAAGGTGGTTGGCGTTTCTGATGTGCGAGACGAATCAGATAAAGACGGCATTCGAATTGTGATAGACGCAAAACGGGACGCTGTGCCTGAAGTAATTCTCAATCAACTTTTTAAATATACGCAGTTGCAAGACACTTTCGGTATAATACTAATTGCCCTGGTGGACGGTATTCCAAGGCTCCTGTCGTTGAGGGATATGATGCAATTTTTTATTGATCACCGTCACAATGTGGTGATCAGACGTACCGAATATGAGTTAAAAAAGGCGGAAGATCGTGCCCACATTCTGGAAGGATTAAAAATTGCCCTTGATAATATTGATGAGGTGATATCCATTATCCGTGGAAGTAAAGACCCCGAGCATGCGAAAGAAGGCTTGATGGACAGTTTTGATCTTTCTCCCAAACAGGCGCAGGCTATTCTGGATATGAGGTTACAGCGACTAACAAGTCTGGAGGTGGATAAAGTTGTTCAGGAATACAAAGAGACCATAAAACTAATTGCAAAATTGAAGGGAATTTTAGAAAGCAGACCCCAGCGGATGGCTATTATTAAGAAGGAGCTGGAAGAAGTTAGGGAGAGATACGGCGATAAAAGGCGAACAGAAATATTGCCATTTGAAGGAGCTGTATCCATAGAGGATATGATAGCTGAAGAAGATGTTGTAGTTACAATTACACATAACAGTTATATCAAACGAACGGCTGTGTCTACCTATAGAAGTCAGCGACGCGGAGGTCGTGGCTTGCAGGGTGCACAGACAAGGGAAGAAGATTTTGTTGAGCACCTGTTTATTGTAAACACTCACGATTATCTATTGTTTTTCACAGATCAGGGTAAGTGTTATTGGCTTAAAGCCTATGATATTCCTCAGGGAGGTCGTGCCTCCCGCGGCAGGGCGATTGTTAATCTTATCGGCTGCCAGTCAGGAGAAAGGGTGGAAGCTTTTGTCAGCGTGAAAGAATTCAGCGAAAACAGATATATCATCATGGCGACACAGCGGGGTATTGTGAAAAAAACGCAACTCTCTGCCTACAGTAAGCCCCGGAAAGGCGGCATTTATGCCATTGAAGTCCGCGATAGGGACAAGCTTATAGATGCGAGAATAACTGATGGTGATAATGACATCATCTTGGGAACAAGAGAAGGAAAATCCATCCGATTTTCGGAGAAGGACATTCGACCAACGGGTAGAAAAACGATGGGCGTGAAGGGTATCACCCTTACATCCGATGTAGATGAAGTGGTTGGTATGGTAGTGGTTCGGCGCGAAGGAACGATTTTAGTGGCAACGGAAAACGGATATGGCAAGAGGACGGAAATCATTCAATACCGGGCACAGAAGCGTGGGGGTAAGGGGGTGATGACCATGCGAACCACTGACAAGATTGGCAAAATGGTATCCATTATTGAGGTGGTAAACAGTGACGATCTTGTGATCATCACAAATCGTGGCGTCCTGATTCGACAGCCCGTAAAGACTATTCGCACAATCGGTCGGGTAACTCAGGGGGTGAGATTGCTTCGCTTAGATGAAAACACTAAAATTTCATCCATTGCTCGTGCAGTTCCAGAAGATAGAGATGTGATTTCTGACCAAAACCAAGTAGTAGAAAGTTTTCCTACAGAGCTTCCCACTAAACAAACCTAAAAACATCCAAGTTGTGAGTCTTATCGAAAACCTCATTAGGATTAATGAAAAAATTGAGGCGGCGAGACTAAGATCCGGCCGACCCTGTGGAAATAATCTTGGTGTTTCAAAGGACAATGAATACGACCCCCCAACTGAAATTATTGCTATAACCAAAATGTTTCCCGCGGAAACGATTGTTGATGCTTACCATGCAGGATTGAAAAAAATTGGAGAGAATCGCATTCAGGAAGCTGTTACAAAATTCCAGGCACTTCCGCCTCTTCCGGGAATTAATAAGAGAATGGTCGGGCATCTTCAATCAAACAAGGCAAAGGTAGCTTTAGATACATTTGATGCCATTGACTCCATAGATTCCGTCAAACTTGGGAAAAAAGTTTCCAAGTTAGCTATAGCAAAAGGTGTCCAATTTTCGGTGCAGATTCAGGTCAACACTTCGGGTGATCCGGCAAAGTTCGGATTCGATGTGGAACAGGTAGATGAAATGTTATCCCTATTGGAAGAAGACGGTCTTATCGTGGGGGGGTTGATGACTATTGGGTTTCTTACTGAAGATAAAAATATCATTCGGGAAACATTCTCAAGCTTGAGGAATTTGCGAGAAAAATTAAACTCACAACTTCCTGTGGAAAAAAAGTTAACCCACCTGTCCATGGGGATGTCTAATGATTATGAAATAGCGGTTGAGGAAGGCGCTACAATGATCAGGCTGGGAACTGCGATTTTTGGTCCAAGAGCATGTGATTATGATTTATCTCGACATTCTACCCAGTAAAGTTTTATACCTATGCGCAGGTCCCGAGGTTTGGGGATTGACCATTCCGGTTGTTGAGTCGGTGGCACAACACCGATTGGGTAAACTTAAAGGTAGAACGATCATCTGGCCTAAAGCCATTAATCCAGAATCCATAAACCCCGCAAAACTTTTTCATTTATTGAACAAATTTGATACCAATGAAATATTAATAATTGATCGAATCAAAAACGCCAAGGGATGGATATCAGTAAAAAACCATATAAACCGTTCCGGGGCGAATTTTCTCATTGGCCAAACACCATTTGAAAACATGCCAAGATTTCCTGATATAAGTCAGATTTATCAACACGTTGAAGGATTTGAAAAAAAGGCGGTTCATACCATTGGACCAGAACGATTTTATGAACCATCGCAGGAGACGGGGGCCATCTGGAGCGAAGCAGTTGGATTAATTGCACCGGTGGCACACTACGCAGGTTTCCGGTTATGGGCTTTAGGGGGATCGGCAACACAATGAAAACCGCAGGCTTGTGTTGACAGGGAATATTTTACTAACACTTCTCACTTAAAAACGTGATTTAAAAACCTCTTCTGTTTTGTAAATCCTTCTTCATTCTTGTGTTATCGTTAAGGTAAAAAAGCAACCCTCTTAAAACTTTGTATCCGGTATAAAGGTAAATCCTGATAAGGATGTAATGATTCTTAGCTATTTATACAATCTAATCTCAAGCACTGCTCCTTGGGGGTCCCTATGGGAAAAGGGTGAAACATAAATCACTAACATTTCATCAAAGTGAATTCTTTTATTTTCTGAACATTTGTTGACATCGCCCCAAATAGTCTATTTGTACTTTTGTCTTGTCCGGCGGCTGCCGGATTCAAACCCCAGCACGGCATTTCTTCCCTACCTGCCCGAAAGATGTCAGGCGGGCGGGGCAGGCATTTATTTTTCTTAACGGTATTTTCATAGAATTTCTTAACGCCATTTTTAAAATGGTCATTTTTCAGTTTAACTATATCGAGGTATGTTAATCTTGTGAATAGGAAATTTTCTTATTGGAAAAGTAAAGTTCGTTTACGTGGTGGAACCGGGTCATGATTGGTCCGGCAGCAGACATTAGTAAGGAAAAATGACGGTGAATATTAACCTCAATTGAGAAGGAGAGACAGACTGAAATGAAGCACCTTGACGATTACAGGGAAGTTGTCGGCGATGAAGTATTGGATGAAATTCGCAACAAGGCGAGCATATTGTCCGGCACCAGAACGGCACATGTGAATGCTACTGCATACGGCGGCGGGGTAGCGGAGATTCTGGACAATCTGGTACTCCTTATGAACGATATTGGCGTGAGAACCGATTGGCGTGTGATTCACGGAACGCCGGAGTTCTTTGAAGTAACCAAGAAATTCCATAATGCTCTCCAGGGCGATAATGAAATAACATTCTCGCAACAAGAACTTGACTTTTATAAATTTACGAATGAGAAATTCGCGCAATTTGTAGACCTTGAACACAATGTGGTGATTATACACGACCCACAGCCAGCAGCCCTAATATATTACATGGAACACACTTCTCCGTGGGTCTGGCGCTGTCACATTGATATTACCAAACCAAATCAGGAAGCGTGGGACTTTATGGAGCAGTTTGTTGTTGAGTACGACAAGATGATTGTATCAGCCGAAGCCTACAAACGGCTGGACTTACGGCTTAAGCAGCAGATCATGGCACCGTCCATTGATCCGCTGTCTCCTAAGAATATTGATCTTTCGCAAAAGACGATAGATGATTTCTTGGCACGGAAGAAGATTCCCACAGACAAGCCAATCATCACACAGGTTTCACGTTTTGACCCGTGGAAGGACCCGGAAGGCGTACTGGAGGTTTGGGAGGAGGTGAAAAAGGAAGTAGACTGCCGGCTGGTGTTCTGCTACAACATGGCGAGCGATGATCCAGAAGGAACCCGCATCTTTGAGAAGATGGCTACAACTGTTAAGCCACACCGGGAGAGTGGTGACGTCCTTTTTGTTCGGGGAGACGATCCAGTCCTTGTGAATGTTCTTCAGCGCGTTTCATCTGTGGTGCTCCAAAAATCGATCCGGGAAGGATTCGCCTTGGTAGTGACGGAAGCGCTGTGGAAGGGCACCCCGGTTGTAGCATCGAATGTGGGCGGCATCCCCACCCAAATCAGAGATGGGGAGACGGGGTTTTTAGTGGAACCGCAGGACATTTATGGGTATGCGGCTAAAGTCGTGGAGCTTCTTCAGAACAGGGATTTGGCTGCAGAAATTGGCTCAAGAGCCCAGGAGTTTGTGCGGGAGAATTTTCTTATTACGCGACACCTGCTGGATTATTTAAATTTATCGGTTGAATTGCTGGAAGGGAGTTAATGGCAAGCGAATCTAATATGTATGTAGGAGGAATTGATCTGGGTGGTACCAAGATTGCCGCCATAGTATCCACGGAAGAGGGAAGGGTTCTTGCCAAAGACAAGGTTTCCACGCCCAGCGGGAATTTCAGCGTGATTGCTAAGGCAATGGTACAGAGCCTATCCAAAGCGTGTAGTTCTATAAGCATTTCTACAAATGATCTCAGCGCTGTCGGCGTGGGCGTACCTGGATCAGTTGACGAACAAGGCAATGTAGCTGTAATGCCCAATCTGGGGCTGGAGAATATTGCCGCTACCGCAGAGTTGGGTATGATTATAGGTAAACCTGTTGCTGTCGAGAATGATGTGAACCTGGCAACGCTGGCTGAGTACCATCTGGGTTCTGGTCGTGGTTTAAAATCAATTTATGGTATTATTCCCGGAACTGGGGTGGGTGGTGGATATATCATCGAAGGCAAAATCATAAAAGGTAAAAACAATACTGCTGGGGAGATTGGTCACATGGTGGTGAAAATTGATGGTCCCCGGTGCGGTTGTGGACAGCGTGGATGCCTGGAAGCATTTGTCAGCAAACTTGGGCTGGCTCGGGAGCTTAGAGCGGCAGCTTCAAAGGGTGAAAAATCAATCCTTATGGAATATAGCGGGGACAGATTCACGACGATGAACAGCGTTAACCTTAAAAATGCTTGGGATGCGAATGATGATCTTACCCACCGTCTGCTGACAGAACAGGCGCGCATACTTGGTATCGCCGTAGCAAACGCTGTGAACATTACTGGGGTTCATGGATTTGTTATCGGGGGGGGAGTTTATGAAATTCTCGGGGATGACCTTCTCCCCATTGTTCGAGACACTGCGGAAATGCATGCCATTGGAGGGGGCATGCAAGAGACTCGTCTATCACTGTCAGAGCTCAAAGGAGATGCAACTGCCATAGGCGCTGCGCTG